>JAFVHT010000019.1 GCA_017474285.1 Acetobacter sp. | reverse complement strand
TAAATATAAAATAGAGTATGTGAAACATGTTCATCAAAAAGGACGTGGCGTGTTATGCTTAGGTGTTACAGTGAAAACGCTGCGTTTTGTTATTTCTGTTAAATCGTTAATAGCGTGAACCAATAAGGATTGCTATGGCTCGTCGTCGCCAAATTTATGAAGGTAAAGCGAAAATCCTCTTTGAAGGTCCAGAACCCGGAACTCTTGTCCAATATTTTAAGGATGATGCTACTGCGGGGAATGGGGCAAAAAGCGATGTTATCGCAGGAAAAGGGATTTTGAATAACCGAATCAGTGAGCATATTATGCTTTGTTTGCAAGAGATCGGGATTCCAACCCATTTTATTCGTCGTCTCAATATGCGTGAACAACTTGTTAAAGTGGTAGAAATTATACCGTTAGAAGTGGTTGTACGTAATCGTGTTGCAGGGAGTATGGCCAAACGTTTTGACCTTCCCGAAGGGCAGCGTTTGCCGAGACCTATTGTCGAGTTTTACTATAAAAACGATCCATTAGGGGATCCCCTTGTTTCGGAAGATCATATTGTTGCCTTTGGCTGGGCATGTCCGCAGGATATAGAAGATATGGTCGGCATGGCTATGCGTATCAACGATTGTTTATGTGGACTCTTTATGGGGATTGGTATTCAACTTGTTGATTTTAAGCTAGAATTTGGGCGTCGGTGGGAAGGGGAGGATATGCGTATTATTCTCGCTGATGAAATTTCTCCCGATAATTGTCGTCTATGGGATAGACATACGCAGGAGAAACTCGATAAAGATCGTTTTCGCCGTGATATGGGGCATGTTAAAGAGGCTTATCAAGAAGTTGCTCGCCGTATGGGGATTTTATCTGAAAATAGTGCCAACGCTGTAAACCCCGCAGGGGATAACGAAAGTTTAGACACAGTTCAACATTTATTTGTCCATAATGACGGAGTTTCCAAATGAAAATACGCGTTACCGTCATGCTTAAAGAGGGTGTTTTGGACCCTCAAGGTAAAGCGATTGGTCATGCTTTACATAGTCTTGGGTTTGATGGGGTGCATAATGTGCGTGTTGGTAAAGTCATTGAGTTTGACATGCCGCATACCCAAAATACTCAAAAAGAAGAAGTTCTTAAACAGGCTGAAACGATGGCGCGCGATCTGCTCGCCAATATGGTGATTGAAGATTTTTCTGTAGAGGAGGTGTGACATGAAACGTTTTGCTCTTTTATGTTTAGGCGTTGTGTTGTGTGCGCCGGAACTAGCACACGCGCAAAGATTGGCGTCTATGAAAACGGGGAAGTTTGCGCATATTTGTTCGAACGCTTCGGGGTATAGCGTATGCGATGCCTATTTAGGGGGTATTGCAGACGGGGAAGCACTTTCTTATCTTGCTGCCCATAATAACGGTGACAAAAATGCTCTTGAGGGGTTTTGTATTCCTTCGGACGAAACAACCGCTAAAATGCGCGATAAAGTTTTAACATGGATTAAAGCACACAAGGACTCTTTAGAAAAACCAGTTGGGGAAAGTGTTTTTACAGCTTTACATGAGTCTTATCCTTGTAGTGCTCGGCAATGAAAACCGCCATTATCGTTTTTCCTGGGACAAATCGCGAACGTGATATGATTTTGGCGTTGCGGCGTGTAACACAAGAACCGCCACGCCTTATTTGGCATCATGAAACAGAGTTAGGCAAGGTTGATCTTGTTGTTTTGCCCGGGGGGTTTAGTTACGGCGATTATTTGCGTTGTGGTGCTATGGCGGCTCACTCTCCTATTATGGGGGCGGTACGTGATTTTGCCGCCCAGGGCGGGCATATCCTTGGCATTTGCAACGGTTTTCAGATTTTAACGGAAACGAGGCTTTTACCCGGAGCGCTTTTGCAAAATGCTCATTTGCGATTTTTGTCACAAGATTGTCATTTACGCGTTGAAACACAAGACTCGCCTTTTACGTGTCGGTGGAAAAAAGGAGACGTTTTTCGTACACCTTTAGCCCATGGCGATGGTCATTTTACAGCTGATGCGCAAACATTAGAACGCTTAGAAGCAGAGGGGCGTGTTGCCTTTCGTTATGTTGATGCAACAGGGCGCGCTTTTGACTCTGATCCACAGTGTAACCCTAATGGAAGCCTCAATAGTATTGCTGGGGTTTTAAGTGATAATAGGCGTATTTGTGGTATGATGCCTCATCCTGAAAACTTGGTAGACCCGCTTATGGGGGGTGTTGATGGCTTGCCTTTGTTTGAGGGCGTGGTGGAGGCCATTGTTCGGTAAAAATGTTCGGTGAAAAAATCTATGACGGTAACGGAATCTCTTGCGCGTGAGTTAGGGCTTACTGCTGAAGAATATGGGCGTGTTCTCTCTATTATGGGGCGTACACCAAGCCTAACAGAGCTCGGCATATTTTCAGCTATGTGGTCGGAGCATTGTTCCTATAAATCTTCGCGGAAATGGTTACGGCAATTACCAACAACCGCACCGTGGGTGGTGCATGGACCCGGTGAAAATGCGGGTGTTGTGGATATTGGGCATGGCTATGTCGCTATTTTTAAAATAGAAAGCCATAATCACCCTTCTTTTATTGAACCCTATCAAGGCGCTGCTACAGGGGTTGGCGGTATTTTACGCGATATTTTTGCTATGGGTGCGCGCCCTATTGCCAATCTTAACGCGTTACGTTTTGGTGCGCCTGAAAACCCTATGACGCGTCGTATTATTGATGGGGTTGTGCGCGGTATTGGCGGATATGGGAATTGTGTCGGTGTGCCTACGGTGGGTGGAGAAATCAATTTTCACCAAGCTTATGATACGAACCCTCTTGTCAACGCAATGACGGTTGGTCTTGCCCGTAAAGATAAAGTCTTTTTATCAGCGGCTGTTGGGGTTGGAAACCCTGTGGTATATGTTGGTTCGCGTACAGGGCGAGACGGGATCCATGGTGCGACAATGTCGTCTGCCGAATTTGATAAAGAAGCACTTTCTAAACGTCCCACGGTGCAAGTAGGGGACCCATTCATTGAAAAATTGCTGATTGAAGCCTGTTTAGAATTGATGGCGACTGATGCCATTTTGTCCATTCAAGACATGGGCGCTGCGGGGCTAACTTCTTCTGCGGTAGAAATGGCGAGTAAAGGGGGGGTGGGTATTACCCTTGACCTTGATGCAGTGCCTCAGCGTGAAACGGGTATGTCGGCTTATGAAATGATGCTCTCTGAAAGTCAGGAGCGTATGCTCATGGTCTTACGCCCCGATCGTACAGATATAGCCCGCCAGATTTTTGAAAAATGGGAACTTGATTGTGCCATTATCGGTCATTTGACAGAAACGGGGCACCTTATTGTAAAGCATCGAGGCGTGGTTGAGGCGGATATTCCCTTAACCCCGTTGGTTGATCAAGCCCCTGTTTATGATCGTCCCTTTGTACCGCAACCTCCTGCGGCACCGTTAGGGAAAGTTTATGCTCCGCTTTCGCTTGATGATATGCTTCTTAGGCTTTTAGAATCACCTGATTTATGTTCTCGCGCATGGGTATGGAATCAATATGATAGCACAGTCGGAGGGCAGACGGTTTTTCGTCCGGGGATGGCAGATGCTGCCGTTGTGCGGGTAGAAGAAACATCAATCGGGCTTGCGCTGACAACCGATTGTACACCGCGCTATTGTCAAGCAAACGCTCGTGTTGGAGCGGCGCAAGCTGTCGCAGAAACGTGGCGGAATATTACGGCAACAGGTGCGCGCCCGCTAGCGATTACCGATAACCTTAATTTCGGTAATCCCGAAAAACCTGAGGTCATGGGGCAAATTGTCGGGGCTATTGAAGGAATGGCGGAAGCCTGTAAAGCGTTGGATTTCCCTGTTGTGAGCGGTAATGTTTCCCTTTATAACGAAACACGCCATGCCGACGGGTCTACAAGGGCTATTTTGCCGACGCCTGTTATTGGTGGTTTGGGTCTTTTAGAGGATATACACTGCGCTGTTGGTTTAGGGTTACATGAAGGAGAAGATCTTGTCCTTATTGGGGCAACGCAGGGCGTTTTAGGGCAATCGCTTTGGTTGCGGGAAATTCTCGGTCAAGAAGAGGGGGACCCCCCTTGTATAGATTGGCATGCAGAGCGCCGTAACGGAGATTTTGTCCGTAAATCTATACAATCTGGGGATATTACAGCGTGTCACGATATTTCAGATGGTGGGATTCTAGTGGCTGTTGCGGAAATGATTATGGCAAGCGGTGTCGGGTGTGAACTTGAAAGCCCCGATTCAGGCATACGTCCCGAGGCTTTTTGGTTTGGGGAAGATCAGTCGCGTTATCTTGTCTGCACCGAAAACGGCGCTTATTTGTGTGAACAAGCCGCACAGGCAGATGTTCCCGCACGGATTATTGGAAAAACAGGCGGGCATGCGCTTATTTTTCCTAGTGGTGTTACCATCTCTATTACGCGTTTGAAATCGGCGCATATGTCGTTTTTTCCAGCTCTTATGGCAGGGTAAAAATAAACAATAATAGGTGAGGAAATTCTTATGGCTATGACAGTAGAAGAGCTTGAATCTTTTATTCGGGAGGCCTTTCCAGAGGCAGAAATTACAATAGAAGATTTAGTAGGCGATCAAGATCATTACGCCTGTACGATTGTGAGCGAAGCCTTTCGTGGCTTGTCGCGTGTTAAGCAACATCAATTGGTTTATGATGCCCTTAAAGGGAAAATGGGAACACAGCTCCATGCGTTAACATTGCGTACCTCTGTTCCGTAATGTGTTTTCTTCAGATGAAAGGTAATCCATCATGACAAATCAGATAGTGCAACAAATCCAGCATGACATTGAAACGAATCCCGTTGTTTTGTTTATGAAAGGGGATTCGGATTTTCCTCAATGTGGTTTTTCTGCCCGTGTTGTGCAAATTCTTCAGCATCTCGGCGTGTCTTTTGTTGCACGCAATGTACTAGCCGATTCAGATTTACGCCAAGGGATTAAGGATTTCTCAAATTGGCCTACCATTCCGCAACTCTATATTGCAGGGGAGTTTATTGGTGGCTGTGATATTACAATGGAAATGTATCAAAGTGGTGAGTTGCAAAAACTGCTCCAAGAAAAGAACATTCCTTTTACAGAAACATGGGCTACCTAAATCGTTGACTCTCGTAAAGAAAAAGGAAAAATACGTTTTTGTTAGTGTTCTCTCGTAGTCTTTTCCTTGTGATTGGGGCATGCATGGCTTTTTTAACTATGCTGCCACCAGATTTTGCAGAGCGTGTTATTTCTCGTAGTGAAGCAAAAAAACTGACATTTGAGGCTTTAACTGCGCCACCGCCTACACACTACTCTTGGCATCATCATACCAAGAATTATACTCGTGTACATTGGCATTCTGTGCATACTATTCAGATAACATATGCTTATAAAAAAGCCTCTATAAGAAGTCAAGAAAAGACCCCTGAAAGAAGTAGGTACATTCCTACTGTTAGGGTGAATATGCCGATCAACATTATAAAACACAAAAAATAAAACGCTTACAACGGCTCCATACACCGTATAATATCTTGTAACCATAATGTTTTGCCTGTCTGATCAAAACCGATTAGGTCAAAGCGTAATGTGTTATAGGACCATTCTGTAAAGTGTTGCAAAAGACATTCAGCTGCCCCAAATAAACGGGCGCATTGTTGAGGGGATAGGCTTAACGTGGCCTCTGTTAAAGAACGACGTTTTTTAACCTCAATAAAACAGAGTATAATTTCTTTTTGTTGTGTTATTTGATGAGTTATTGTTTGGCGTGCAACAATATCAATTTCTCCTTTTGGGGTGCGCGCTCTTTGAAGAAGAATGTCCCATCCTGCATTATGTAAAAGTATGCAGGCTGTTTGTTCCGCTTTAAGACCGCTATAATAGGCATGGCGCCCGCGTGTGTACCTCTTCTGTATGTCCTTACGTGTCTGTTCATCTGTCTGTGAATCTTTTGGATATGAGTGTGAAAAAAGAGAAGCGGAGTCTTCAGGCTTTGGCGCACAAAGCCACTCTTGATGATGATCTTTATTGTTATCTTGATGGTTGTCTTGCCCTTGGAAAAGAACTTTTTTGATCATGCTATCTGATATTCATGTCTCATTAGACAATATTGTTTTTACTCTTTTTCGTTTTCTTCTCACGATAGGGCTTGTTCTTCACATCCTATTATATAAGCGTAACACATCTTCAGCGATTGGGTGGATAGGGATTTGTGTGATTGTTCCGTATTTAGGAGCCATTCTCTATTTTATCTTTGGCATTAACCGTGTAACACGGCGTGCCCGCAAACTTATTGCTCATGAACTTAATGCCAACGAACTTATTGATACACAAAAAAACATTTCTTTTACCCCTTCTCAAATCACCCATTATGAGACGTCAGACCAGCATTTTGCATCTCTTATGCATATGGTTGAGACGCTGACTTCACGTCCGATTATGGGCGATAATACCATCATAGGCTTACACGATGGCGATGAGGCTTATCCGCTTATGCTTCACGCCATTGAGTCCGCCAAAAAAAGTGTTTTTTTATGCTCGTATATTTTTAAGAACGACCACATTGGGGGGATTTTTGCCAATAAACTTATGGCTGCGCATTGTAGAGGGGTACAGGTGCGTGTTCTTGTCGATGGAATTGGGAGCGGGTATTTTCTTTCCCCTATCTATTATTACTTGAAAAGTGCTGGCGTGCCTTGTGCGCGGTTTATGCACTCGCTTTATCCGTGGAAAATGCCTTTTCTTAATTTACGTAACCATCGCAAAAGTTTAATGGTCGATGGTCATATTGGGTTTATAGGCGGGTTAAATATCGCCGATGAGAATATGCTGACACGGCACCCTAAAGAGCCCGTTTCAGATACGCATTTTCGGGTCATAGGCCCTGTCGTGGGGCAACTTGTGACAGCCTTTGCGCAAGATTGGTATTTCACCACCCACGAAATCTTGTCTATAGAGCCATTTATGCCACAAAACAACCTCAAAACCCTTGCATCAAACGACACACAAAACGGTACTTTTGCACGGATTGTCACTGCAGGACCAGACACTGATTTAGAAAAAATAGAATATGTTATGTTACAAGCCATAACATTAGCGCGTAAAAGCGTTCAGCTCATGACGCCTTATTTTTTAGCAGATGATCGCTTTTTAACAGAATTAGAACTTGCTGCCCTACGTGGGGTAGACGTCACTATTATTATTCCCTTAAAGAGCAATCATCGCGTCTTAGATTGGGCTTGTAGAACACATGTATCCTCTTTGTTAAGAAGTCACGTACAGATATGGCTCTCAAATCCACCTTTTAATCATTCAAAACTTATGGTTGTTGATAAAATGTGGTCTTTTGTAGGCAGTTCTAATTTAGATATGAGAAGTTTACGCCTTAATTTTGAAATGAATATGGAAGTTTACGATTCCTCTTTAGCGGAAGCGTTAAGTAATTTTATGGAACGCCACAAAAATCATCCCTTAACCCAAGCCGATCTCGATAATCGCTCTTATAGCGCCAAAATTCGAGACTCATTAGCGCGTCTTTTTATGCCTTATCTATAGGTATATTCCAATTTTTAATAGTTTTTTAATAGTTACGTTTTTTATGGGATCTTGAAGGTTTTTAGGGTTCTTGCGGGGTTAATGTCACGCTAATCGGTCTATGATCAGAAACAGAAGCGGCTAATGTTTCAGCGCTAAAACATGCCATACCTCGAACCAAACACCGGTCTATTCTTATCGGTACAACATGCGCCATGCGATGGGTGGGGGTTTGCGGACCGACATCGGCAAAATCTGGTAAAAGGGTCGGTCCGACTAAATTAAAATCACCTAAAATAGCGCAAGGTGCGGGGAGTATGGCGGCAATACGTCGTAATTGACGACGGTTTAGCACTTGCCCGTGAGAAAGATGCACATTTGCCAAAGAAAAGCTCGCAAATTCTATAATTTGAACATGGCGTTTTACAAGAACTCCTGAGGGAATAGGGCAAGTGCGCGAGGGGCGTTCAAAAGGGATAAGGCTCCAACACGCAATGCCATGCACACGCCCGGGCAAAGGGGCGCGGGCATAAAACCCACCGATAAGGTCAGGTAAAATATCCAACTCACTTTTGGCCTCTTGCATGAGCAAAATATCGGGGCACTCATGACGGATAAGAGCCGTTACATCGTGGACACTCGCCCCTCCTGTACGATGAAGCAAATTCCAACTAATAACTTTAAAATGTTTTTTCTTTTCTTTTGGGTTGTTTTGGTCGCTTTGGTTTCCACTTTGTGGCTTAAAGATTTGTCTCGTTATCTGTCGTCTATAAGCATGGCGGCGAGCGGTCCAAAAGGGTTGCCACGTCAGCTCACCGACAAGCCGCGCAAGTGCATGCCTCATTATTGATACCTCAAAATGTGTTTTATGGTTGTGTTAAGGGATTGCCTTAAGGCATTGATCATGAGAGTCCTTTAAGCCCTTTAAGTCTTGTAAATTCTCTTTAATTTTATGAGGGAGCGAGCGATTGAACAAATAAAAAAGAATAAAAATAATCAAAAATAAACAGGGAAATAACCTCTTACACTGTGCTAAAAAAACAAAATAAGCGGTAGTTCTTAGGAAAGAACTCGAGTCTCACATGAGTCTTTAACAAGTATAAAAAACACTCAAACATGTCATTTGTTGGAGTGTTTCAGGTTGAAACAAAAAAGTCGAAACAAAGAGAAGGAAAAACAATGTCAGATCATGCAGCCGTATCAGCAGGGTGGCATCATTTAGGGACAATACTTTCTCACGCTGCACGCCCCGAACGTGTCGAAGAGGGAAGTTTTGTGACCCCTCCTATTACTCGAGGGTCTACAGTGGTTTTCCCTTCTATAGAGAGTATGAGTCGTCAAGAGCAAAAGCGTTACGACCATGCAACTATTTATGGGGCTATGGGATCACCCATACAATATGAATTAGAAAAAGTTGTTGCTAAGATTGAAGGCGGCACAGATTGCCAGATTGTAAGCTCTGGTCTTTCGGCGTGTACTATGCCACTTATGGCTTTTTTGAACGCAGGAGATCATTGTCTTATATCAGATAATGTTTACGGTCCGACACGCCGTTTTGCGGAGAAAGTTCTTAAACGTTTTGGGGTAGAGATTTCATATTTTCCGCCTATGGTTTCGGCGCATGAATTAGAGAGCTTTTTTCGTCCTCATACGCGGTGTATTTTTGTAGAAAGTCCAGGAAGCCACACTTTTGAAGTGCAAGATATTCCAATGTTAGTCTCTGTTACCCATCAACACGGCGCAAAATTGTTGATGGATAATACGTGGGGGTTTGGAATTTTTTCTCCCTTTAAACATGGCGTTGATGTCTCTATTCAAGCGCTCACAAAATACCCTGCCGGTCATTCCGATCTTGTTTTAGGTGCAATTACAGTCGCAAATACACAAGATTGGCACCGGTTGCGGGATACTGCTTTGCAAATAGGGCAAGTCGCTGGTCCCGAAGAGTGTTGGCTGACGTTGCGTGGGCTGCGCACTATGGGGATTCGCCTTGCCCATCAATCTCGATCTGCTTTTGAAATCGCTACATGGCTTAAACAACAACCCGAAATTGCTGCCGTACACCACCCCGCTTTACCAGATTGCCCGGGGCATGCGTTTTGGAAAAGGGATTTTAAAGGCGCAGGCTGTGTTTTTAGCGTTTTGTTACACGATCGTTACTCTGTGCAAGAAATGAAACATTTTATTAACGCACTCTCACTCTTTTCTATTGGGGCTTCATGGGGTGGGTATGAAAGTTTAGTACTTCCTACAACGGGGGAAATTATACGCGATTACCCGGATCAAAAAGCCATGAAACACGCCATTTTCCGGCTTCAAATTGGGTTAGAAAATATCCAAGATTTGAAAAAGGATTTACGCCAAGCATTAGACCGTTTATCCTTGTAAAGATTTTCTTACGATTTTAGAGGAAATGTAAGAAGCGATGAAAGAGGGTATTCTCTTTCAGTGTAAAGCATAATTCCTTTATATTTTTATAAGGGTTTTATTTCGTAAAGGGTGGGGTTGAGCCAATGGTAAAAACAATTTTTGAAATTTGCAAACCACGGGAAGATGTTCTCAAGGGTACATCAAGTGAAAGTGATTTTGCGGCTGATCTCTCACGTGTGATTCGTGCCTGTGAATCGAGTACCTGTGACTCTAGTGCCTATGACTCTGGAGATGGGACGCTTCCTGAATATAGTGACTCACGCCTCTTTTTTGAGACAACCTACCCTACACATGGTTTACGCTCTTTATTAGAAAATGTTTGCGCGCGTTTAAGTGGTAAGGGGCATTTCTCTTCCCCTATTTTTCGGTTAGGTACCTCTTTCGGTGGGGGTAAAACCCACGGGCTTATTGCTCTTGTTCACGCTGCACGAGGCATGAAAAATGTTGATAACCCTGCCGAATTTCTCAACCCCGAACTTATCCCGCAACGTCCTGTACGTATTGCGGTTTTTGATGGTGAAAATGCAGACCCTGCTAATGGGCGTAAAATGGAAGAAGGGCTTCTTGCTTACACACCATGGGGAGAAATTGCCTATGCTCTTGCCAAAAGAGAGGGCTATGAACGTGTACGCCATTCTGATGAACAGGGGGTAAGCCCGGGCGCTGACACATTGCGTGAATTATTTGGTGGAGAACCTGCGCTGATTTTGTTAGATGAGTTGGCTATTTACTTACGTAAACTCAAACACAAATCCAACGCGCGCGATCAGTTTACAGCATTTTTAACAGGTCTTTTTAAGGCGGTTGAATCTTCTCCTAATGTGGCGCTTGTTTTTACTCTTGCCATTGGGAAAGACGGCAAAGCCATTGACGCTTATGCTGAGGAAAATCAATTTGTTGCGGCAAAAATGGCAGAAATTGAAAGTGTTTCTGGGCGCAAAGCCACTTTGCTTAACCCTACTGAAGATGACGAAACCCTTGAAGTGCTTCGCCGCCGTCTTTTTGAACATATTGATGAAGACGCCGCTTTAGAAAACATTAACGCCTATCGTGATTTATGGCAGCACCATCAAAGTAAAATCACGTTAGATATGCCTTTAAGTGCGTGTGTTGATACATTTAAAAAAGGCTTTCCGCTTCATCCAGATGTTTTTGAAATGTTTACAACAAAAACCGCAACATTAGCGAATTTTCAGCGCGTGCGGGGGATGTTGCGGATTTTGGGCTATACAATCCATAGATTATGGGAAACAAAGCCCAGAGATGCTACGGCTATTCATGTGCACCATATAGATATTGGCTATCCGCCTATTCGAATGGACATTACAACCCGTTTAGGACAGGGGATGTATGATTCGGCTATTCGTTCTGATATTGCCGGCGATACAGAAAAACCGGCACTTGCCCAGCAAATTGACTCGGTTCGTCAAGGATTCCCGCCTTATGCCGCGTATACGGCGCGTACTATTTTTATGTACAGCCTCGCTTTTAATGAAAGCCTTAAAGGAATAACGGTCGAACATTTACGCTATGCTTGCTTGAGCCCTCAACTTGATATGAATTTTCTTGATCAGGTAAGGCAAGATTTTATTATGCGATCGGCTTATTTAGATGATCGTCCACGGGCTCCCTTACGCTTTTTAGCGGAGGCAAACCTTACGCAAATTATCCAACAAGAAGAAAAAAATGTTGATCCACAACAACAAAAAAAAGAATTAGATGACGAAATTCAATCGGTTTTCAAGGGAAAATACTTTTCTCCTATTTTCTTTCCATCTGACCCGCGGGAAATTGAGGATGCAGAAACGCCACCCTTTTTAATTGTGCTCTCGCATGAAGCGTGTAGTGTAGGCGTATCGGTGAAATCAGTTCCTGAATTGATAGCGCGCCTTTATGAATATAAAACGTCAGACAGAAAATCCGTGCGTGAGTTCCGTAATAATAATGTGTTTGTTGTTGCAGAAGAAGATCGCATCGCTGGAATGAACGCAAAAATGACCCGTTGTCTTGCTTTACGTGCGATTAAAGAAAGCGCCTCTCGTATGCAGGACCTTGCTGAGCATCAACGCGACAAAGTCAAGGAATTTGAGAAAACCTCAAAATCTGATCTTGCGACAGTCATTCAAAACACATTCCGGCATATTTTTTACCCCTCACCAGAAAAATTACCTGTAGAACAGACAAATCATGAAGTTTTTCTCGCCCATGCGGCTTTAGAGGATGCTTCGACGGCGAGCAATCCGGGGGCTGGGCAACGGCAAATTATCCGTGCTTTGCGCGAGGATTATCGAAAATTATACTGTGATGATGATCCACCCGTTTCTCCCGGTTATATTTTCAATAGAACAAATTTGCGGGAAAAAGGGGAAATGACAACGGCTACTTTAAGGCGAGAATTTTGTAGGAATGTAAGACTTCCTATTCTGTTGGGGAATGATAATTTTATTAAATCTGTCCGTAAAGGCGTAGACGATGGGGATTATATTTACCGTTCAGGCAGTGGGGAAAACGCTATCCTCTACGGTCAGGGAGATCCATCAGTTGAGATTAAAATTGATGAGCAATCTGTTATTAGTACTATGGAATACGCCAAAGAGCATGGCTTTTGGCCCAGAGTTGTAACGCCAAAACCATTACCAGAGCCCGCACCAGAATCTCCTATAACAGGTGACTCTTCTCAACCATTGCCGTCGACCCCGTCCCCGTCAACACTCCCGTCAATACCATCGTCAACAGGCGGTGAGGAAACTGTTTGCGAACCACAACCCGGGGGCATACGTCATAACCCGATAAGTGGTGAAGGGGTGTTCAAGCAGATTTTACGCTCTCTTTTGGAAGAGACAAAACGACGCTCTATAGAGGAAATTACGCAAATTGACATTAAAATTACTGAACCAACCGACGGATTCCGCTTTTTAGGGACAATAGGGAATATCTCGTTAGTGCCTCAAAAAGAACTCCAAATGGCTGTCGACTATGAAACACACACAAAGGGTTGTTTTAAGGTTGGTTATAAAGGGCAAGCGGCAGAAGCGATCATCTTTAAAGAATTTCTTGAGCCTCAATTACGTACAGCGGAAGAAACAAACTTTACAATGGTCTTTTCCTTAAAATTTGAGCCAAGTTTTTCTTTACGTGATGAAGAAAATCGTGTCAAACTTTCAGATCAATTGACACGTTTTATAAGTGCGGCGCAAGTTTTCGTTACTATTTTTCCGTCATCGTGATTATAAAAGTTTATATAAAGGCTTATAAAGGCTTATAAGGAATAACCCTCATGCGTAACCCTTTACGTATTTCAACGCCTAAAACCTCTAAAACAACGTCTCACGTAGCGCCTGTGGCTTATCCAGCTTTTCAATTACGGATGATATATCATGGGAACGGCAACACAGAAATGACGATTTGGCAAACGCCATCTTTAGGCACGCCTCACATTAAAGCCCCTGTCTGTATGGCAAGGTTGCAAGGGCGCGTGTTAGATCTTGTAGAGCTTTATGTGTTGCGTATGCTCAAACAAGCTGGCGTTCGGTTGGTGATATCTATGCACGCGCCAGAAACCCATCAAGAAACCCATCAAGAAACTCATCAAGAAACCCATAAATCCCCTAAACTTCATAATCAAGCCAACAAAACCCATACAGGGGAATACAGATTAGAAGAAACAGCGGCTTTACGACTCGGGCTTTTATTTCGCACATTAGCCCCTATGCGTTCACGCGATAACATTAGCCGAGTTGCTCAAGCGATTGAGGCAATGCCTTATGAAGAAGCTGCCTATTGGCTCGGTATGGCACTATACCGCAAAAACCCAAGGCGTGTGCTGACCGCACTTCGTGTTCTTTTATCAGATCCTTATCATGGCAATCATTAAACATCATAAAAATTAAACATGATAAAAAATCATGATAAAGGGGCAAAAGAGAGGAAGAAAATATCCCCCCCCTTAAATCTTTTCATTAAAATTCTTTTTTTGATGTTGATGTTTTTGATGATCGTTTTAAGAGATGATCGTTAAGAAAAGAAATCTCTCTCAAAAATAACGTTATTTTTTCTTTTTTCTTATTTTCTTCTTATGGAGGCTTGTTCTAGTTCTATACGTATATGAAGTAAAGAGTGTATGAACTGACAAGAGAAACGTAAAAGTGCTAGAAAGGACTAGAAGGGACAAGGGGCTTATGAGGCGTTTGATAGAGCATTATCTACCGGTTGGTGTATTGAGTGCGGAGAGTGTGCGGGAGCGTGCGATTATACCGCCGAACAATCGGTTACATATATGGTGGGCCCGTCGTCCGTTGGTCGCGTC
>JAFVHT010000018.1 GCA_017474285.1 Acetobacter sp. | reverse complement strand
GACGCGACCAACGGACGACGGGCCCACCATATATGTAACCGATTGTTCGGCGGTATAATCGCACGCTCCCGCACACTCTCCGCACTCAATACACCAACCGGTAGATAATGCTCTATCAAACGCCTCATAAGCCCCTTGTCCTTTGCTCTATAAAATCTGTTTGTTATGCCCTATTTTACACGTGTTCTATACACTTCTTTGAGAGATATTTCACCTCTTAAAACATCAATAAAACATAAAACACATAAAAAAGAGGGGTTTTAATGGGCGGAGGGGTTTAAGGGATTTTTTACAAGATCTTTTTGAATAAACGGTAAAAGAATATTGCTTTTTTGTAACAAATGTTTACTTGGTAAGTCTTTCACATTCCATCCGCCGCCAAGGGCTTCGACAAGGCTTATCGAGTCGAGAATACGGCTTCGTTGAATTTGTAAAGCCGTTTCGGCGTTGGAAATGGCGGTGACCTCGGCAGAAATCACGGTTGTGTAAATAGAAGTGCCAGCCATATATTGATTAAATGCCACAATGGCTGCTTGTTTGGCGCTTTGAACAGCAACTTCTTGTTCTTGCGCTTGTTGTGCCAAAATACGGAGGTTAGAGAGCTGATCTTCCACCGATTGTAAAGCGGTTAGCACGGTTTGGCGGTATTGGGCAACATAGGCATTATAGGTGGCTTTGGCTTCACGTACGGCAGCAACGCGCGCACCTCCTTCAAAAAGGGTTTCTGTTGCGGAAGCGCCTAAGGCCCAAATACGGTTGGCAAGTTGAATCAACATGCCTAATGGATCACCTCCATAAGTGTAACGCGCGGTAAGCTTAATATCGGGGTAAAAAGCCGCAATAGCCGTGCCAATTTGGGCGTTATATTCTTCCATACGACGTTCTGCAGCAGCAATATCTGGGCGGCGTTGTAACAATGTTGACGGTACAGAAACGGGAATTTTTGGGATTTCTGTTGGGAGGTCTCCGCGTGGAATGGACAAATCTGCGGGGGGTTTACCCATAAGGGTGGCAATGGCGTGTTCATATTGCGCGCGGGTAACATTGGTGGCGATGGCTTGGGCGCGTGTTTGTTCAAGCTGGGTTTTTGCTTGGAGCAACGGAATACGTGTAATCGTGCCCGCGTCATATTGGTTTTTTGTAATGTGATAGGCGCGTTCAAAAAAAGTAATATTGTGCTGTAAAAATTTATAAAGGCTATCTTGATAGCGAAGGTTAAAATAAGTGCTCGCTAATTGTGCTTGGTAAGAAAGCCGTGCATTGGCAAGATCGGCAGCGCTGGCTTGTGTTTCGGCAATTTGGGCTTGAATTTGCCGGCGTATATGCCCCCATACGTCAAGATCCCACGAGGCAACAAGCCCTGTGCCGTAGGTGTTATAAGTTCTTGTGGTTTTGTTGCTTTGGAGAGCGTTATAATCAATCATGGTGCCGGAAGAACGCGATTTATTCCCAGAACTTTGGCGGTTGAAAGAAAAATCGGCGTTAAGAGTGGGGTAAAGTTCGGCGCGAATAGCGCTAATCGTCGCTTCGGCGTCGCGATAGCGTGCAGCATATTCAACAAGATTTTGGTTGTTAATTTGTACCTGTTCTTCAAGTTTGTTGAGGAACGGATCGTTATAAATGCGCCACCATGTGCCTTTGGGAAGTTCTGCCATGTGGGGGTTGGCATATTGCCAGCCGGGGGCGGGGCGTAATTCCTTAAAACGGGCGGAAATAACGGCTTTAGGGCGTTTATAATTGGGTCCAACCATGCAACCGCTGACTATAAAACCACCGATAAAAAGGGGAAAAAGTTTTATAGCGTATTCTATGGGGTGTTTTAAGTGTTTTAGGGGTTGTCTTAAGGGGTGTTTCATGGATTTTGTACCCAAAAAGAGCGAAGCTCTTGAATGATATATGTTGTAAGTTTTTTAAGCTCCTGTTTGAGGCTTTGGGCTTTATGGCAGCTATAATGCCGTAATTTATCAAAGGTTAAATACACAACAGGCGTTGTATAGAGTGTGAGAGCTTGGCTCATAGCGAGCCCGCCTACAATAGAAATACCGAGTGGTTTGCGGAGCTCTGCGCCGTAACCATTGGCAATAATCAGAGGGGCAGCACCTAACGCTGCGGCGAGGGTTGTCATAAGAATAGGGCGAAAACGTAGTAAACATGCCGTGCGAATGGCTTCGTAAGGGGGGTGTTTGTGCACACGTTCGGCATAAAGGGCAAAATCAACGAGCATAATAGCGTTTTTCTTAACAATACCAATTAAAAGAATAATACCGATCATCGCGATAAGAGAAAATTCTTCATGCGCAATTTGTAAGGCTAAAAGAGCACCGACTCCCGCTGAAGGGAGGGTTGAAAGAATCGTAAGTGGGTGGATATAGCTTTCATAGAGAATACCGAGGGTGATATACACGGCAACGATCGCTGCTAAAATGAGCAGGGGTTCATTATTAAAGGTTTTTTGGAATTGGGCGGCGTTTCCTGCAAAATGTCCGTGAATATTGGCGGGCATATGAAGCGCGACTTGTTCAGTTTCGATAATTTGGATCGCTTGGCTCAGAGAAATACCATGTGCAAGATTAAAGGAAAGCGTTGCCGCAACGCTATTGCCTTGATGGTTGACTGCGAGAGACGTGCGTGTTGGTTTAAGCGTGGACACAATAGGCAGCGGTACCATCGTTTCGGGTGAAGTGCTAACAGCAGAGCCATTAGAAGCCGATTTTCCCCCTGCAAGGGCGTTGGCAATTTGGTTGCGAAAAGAAAGAGCACTTAAATTAGAGGCGCTTGATGTTGAAGATGACGCTGAAGAGTGGCTTGAGGTTGTGTTATGAGATGTTTGCCGTACGCGGATGGTGTTTGTTTTGGTACCACCATTAGCAGAGCCTCCTGCCACACTGACCCAGATTTGAGAAAGGTTGTCGGGACTATGCCAAAGTTTAGGGTCCGCTTCCATAATGACACGGTATTGAGTGGCATGATTATAAATAATAGAGGCAGAACGTTGCCCAAACGTATCGTAAAGCGTGTTCGCTAAAAGTTGGGGGGTAATTTTGACGCGGGCAGCCGTATTACGGTTGATTTCGGCTGTAACGGCGCTGCCTTGGGTTTGCACGTCAGAAGAGAGATCGGTTAATTCTGGGCGTTTGCGGAGGGCTTCTAACAAACGGGCTTGCCATAGGTAGAGTTCTGAAGCGTTTTCATCGCTGAGGGTATATTGATAGGCAGCATTGGCGCCGCGTGCGCCTGTACGCACTGTATGCGGGTGATGGAGAAAAAATTGCGCCCCAACAAGATTCCGTAATTTTTTCGTAAGACGTGCCATAAGCTGTTGAGGGGTGTCGTGGCGTTGGCTTTTATCGGTGAGTTGCATATAAACAAAGGCTTTGTTCGCGGTGCCTCGTCCACCGATAAAAGAGGAAACACTTTGAATGTCTGGATCTTTGAGCAGCGTGTTTTGTACGGTAACGAGTTTTTTAGTGAGGGCTGTAAAAGACGTGGTTTGATCAGCTTGTAGATGCCCGATGAGCATGCCTGTATCTTCGGAGGGGAAAAAACCTTTAGGCATAAAAACAAATAAAGCCCAAATAAGAAGAAGCGTTAGCGGTAAACTACTTAACACAAGCCACGGATGACGTAATGCGCTATCAAGGGAATGTTCGTAACCCTTTTGTATCATGTAAAGGCAACGCGTGACTCCCTTGATAATGAAATTCGTCATAAAAGTGTGTTTGGGCGTTTTAAGAGAGGTTCCATGATATGAGGGCGCGAGCACATGGGCTGCTAACATAGGGGTCAGCGTGAGGGAAAGCGTTGCGGAGATGAGAATGGTCAGAGAAACCACAACCGCAAATTCATGAAATAAACGCCCGGATAATCCGCCCATCAACAAAATGGGTAAAAAAACCGCAATGAGCGAAATAGAAATAGATAAAACTGTAAAAACGACTTCACGGCTGCCTTGTATGGCGGCTTGATACGGGGAAAGTCCTTTTTCAATATGGCGGGCGATGTTTTCAATAACAACAATGGCATCATCAACAACGAAACCTGTTGAAATGGTCAACGCCATGAGAGACATATTATCGAGTGAAAACCCGCATAACGCCATAAAACCAAACGTGGCAATAATGGTTGTTGGGACAACAATCGCGGGGATAATGACCATACGTAGAGAGTGGAGAAAAACAAGCACCACAAGAATCACCAATACAACAGAAATAATGAGCGTTAATTGTGTATCGGCAAGGGAGGCGCGAATTGTCAAAGAGCGGTCAAGTGCTACGTGCAAATCAACGCCTTGAGGAAGGGCTTTTCTGATCGTTGGTAAGCGCGTAATAATTTGATCGACGGTGTGAATAATATTAGCGCCAGCTTGGGGAAAAATAACGGCAATGACAGAGGGACGGTTGTTAAAATAGCCTGCATTACGGATATTTTCGACGCCATCAGAAATCGTAGCAATATCGGTGAGGCGTACAGGGCGATTATTACGCCAAGCAATGACAAGGTCACGGTAATCTTTTGCTTTACTGACTTGGTCATTAGTATCAAGCGTAAAACGTGTGCCATCTTGGTCAATAACGCCTTTAGGCGTGTGTGCGTTGGCAGAGGCAAGAGCAGCGCGAATATCTTCTAACCCGATTTTATAGTGAAATAAGGGCAGGGGGTTGAGTTCTACCCGAATAGCGGGTAAGGCGCTGCCGCTAATTTCAACTTGTCCAACGCCTTGAACGGTTGCAAGTTGGTCTTGTAAAACATTCGTGGCGTAATCGTAAAGTTGTGGGCGTGTGTGTGTGTCAGAAGTAAGACTTAAAATGAGGATAGGCGGACCGTTTGTGTTGGCTTTTTTGTAACTCGGGGATTGCCGTAAACTTGAAGGCATATCGGCACGGGCGGCTTGGAGAGCGGCTTCTACGTCACGCGCAGCGCCGTTAATATCCCGATCAAGGGAAAATTGGATAGTAATCCGTGTGTTATTTTGTGTTGATTGGGACGTCATTTCCGTAATGCCCGCAATTTGTCCAAGATGGCGTTCTAACGGGGCGGCAACGGAACTCGCAATTTCTTCGGGAGAGCCTCCAGGTTGGCGTGCTAAAACCTGTATGACCGGGAAATCAACATTCGGTAAATCGGCGACAGGGAGGCTTCTATACCCTAAAATACCTCCAAGGAGAAGGGCGAGGGTGAGTAAAAGTGTCGCAACAGGTCTGCGAATGAAAACGTGGCTGATGGTCATGGCGTTTTGGTCATGGCGTTTTATTCAACTGAATTCATTCAACAGACGGAGGGAGAGCTGTTACAAAGCGCGATAATAAAGCGCGACCTTTCTGACTCCACCGATCAAGAGTGAGATAAATCACGGGAGTTGTGAACAGCGTTAATAATTGAGAAAGTGCGAGCCCACCGATAATAGACAACCCTAAAGGGTAGCGTAATTCAGAGCCTGTGCCATTGGAAATAACAAAAGGAACCGCGCCGAGCATAGCGGCAAGGGTTGTCATAAGAATAGGGCGAAAACGTAAAAGAGCAGCTTCTCGAATGGCTTCAAGAGGGGGCAAGTGACGTTCCCGTTCGGCTTCTAAGGCAAAATCAATCATCATAATAGCGTTTTTCTTAACAATCCCAATAAGTAAAACAATCCCAATAATGCCCATAATATCAAGGGCGGTGCCTGTGAGCATCAGGGCAAGGAGGGCACCAATCCCTGCCGATGGGAGGGTAGAAAGAATGGTTACCGGATGAATAAAACTTTCATAGAGAATCCCTAAAACAATATAAACCGCGACAATAGCAGCGATAATCAAGAATAATTCGTTATCAAGAGCGCTTTCAAAAGCTGAAGCTGTTCCTTGAAAAGATGTCTGAAAAGAGGGGGGGAGGTTTATTTCTTTTTCAACTTTACGAACGGCTTGTGTAGCCGCGCCGATTGTATAGCCGGGCGCAAGGTTAAAAGAAATGGTTGTCGCGGGGAGTTGGTCAAAATGCGTAATGAGAAGGGGTGCTGTTTCTTGTGTGATGGACGTGACTGCCGCAAGCGGTACAAGCCCAGATGTCGGCGAGCGAGTAGGTCCTGTGCTGCTTGTGCCAGCATTACCGCTAATACCGGGTAAATAGAGTTGATGAAGAGAAGATAAATGCGTTTGAAAACGCGGATCGGCTTCCATTACTACGCGGTATTGATTGGATTGGGTGTAAATGGTTGAAATTTGGCGTTGTCCAAAACTATCGTAAAGCGCATTATCAACAGTTTGTGGCGTAATAGAATACCGCGCGGCGGCGGGGCGGTTTAACGTGATCCGTGCAACACGCCCTTCAGCTTGAAGGTCAGATGTTACGTCCATGAGTGAGGGTTCATGGCGGAGCTTTTTAAGGAGTTTGGGCACCCATATTTTAAAAGCGTTATAATGTGGATTTTCTAAAAGAAATTGATATTGTGTCGCTGCTGATGTGGTGTCTAAAGAGAGATCTTGTACAGGTTGCAAATAGAGCGTAATGCCGGGGATATGGTGCGTTGTTGTTTCAATACGGCGGATAATGTTAGACATGCTCGCCGTGCGGTCTTCACGGGGTTTGAGGTTAATCAGAAAACGCCCTTGGTTAATCGTGGCATTTTGTCCATCAATTCCGATAAAAGAAGAGAGAGACGTTACGTCAGGGTCTTGTAAAATGCTTTTGCCAAGGGCTTCTTGATGGCGTTTCATACTCGTAAAAGAAATACTTTGTGCCGCAACAGAAAAACCTTGAATAATGCCCGTATCTTGTACAGGGAAAAACCCTTTAGGGATAAACCAACCTAAAAAGCATGTTAGCCCAATAGCGCTTGTAAAAATGCCTAAAGTTAAAGTTTGATGAGCAAGGACGCGGTTAAGAAGTTTTTCATACGTGTCAATAAGATGTTGGGTGGCGTTTTCAACATGGACAGACCATTTTTGAAAAAGTGTACTTTTAGCACCAATTTCGTGCGGGCGTTCCGACAAAATACGGGCGCACATCATAGGAACAAGGGTAAGAGACACAACGGCAGAAACCACAATAGCTGTTGCAAGGGTGATTGCAAATTCATGAAATAAACGCCCCACAACATCGCGCATAAAAAGGAGCGGGATAAGCACCGCGATCAAAGAAATCGTAAGAGAAATAATGGTAAAGCCAATTTCTCCTGCCCCTTTAACCGCTGCTGAAAAGCGATCTTCTCCCGCTTCAATATAGCGTGAAATATTTTCAATCATGACAATCGCGTCATCAACCACAAAACCTGTTGCGATGGTGAGCGCCATAAGAGAAAGATTATTAAGTGAAAAATGAAGGAGGTACATCACCGCTAGTGTACCCACAATAGAAAGCGGGACCGAGAGGCTTGGGATAATCGTTGCGGGAATATTGCGTAAAAAAACAAAAATAACTCCCACCACGAGAACAAGAGACAAAAACAACTCAAATTGCACATCGGCAATAGAGGCGCGGATTGTGCTGGTTCTATCGGTGAGCGGGATAATAGTAATGCCTTGGGGTAAAGTTTGGCGGAGCCTAGGGAGAATGGCTTTCACACGGTCAACAACAGCGATGACATTAGCGCCCGGCTGGCGTTGAATATTCATAATGAGGGCGTGGGTTTGATTAGCCCATGCGGCAAGCTGTGTGTTTTCTGCTCCAATCAAAACAGAGGCGACATCACGAACGCGTACAGGTTTATTATTTTGATAGGCGATGACTTGGTTACGTAATGTGTCAACATTGCCAATTTGCCCGTTAAGTTGGATGGTGGTTGCTCTTTGTGTACCGTCAATCGTGCCTGTGGGGGAGTTGACATTGACATTGTTAATCGTTGTTCTCAACGTATCCATATCAATGCCGTAAGAGGTTAGTTTAGGAACGTTGACGCGTACCCGTATGGCTTTTTTATTCCCCCCTGCAAGGGTCACTAAACCTACCCCAGAAATTTGGCTAATTTTAGGTAAAACGCGGGTGTTAATATAATCTTCGACTTCAGGAAGGGGGATGGTGTTGGACGTAATTCCAAGAGTGAGTACAGGGGCATCGGCGGGGTTAATTTTGGCGTAAATCGGGGGTGCTGGTAAATCTGTTGGTAAAAGAGAACTCGCTTCATTAATAGCGGCTTGAACCTCTTGTTCAGCGACGTCGATCGACATAGAGAGGCTGAACCGTAATGTAATAATAGACGCCCCGCCAGAAGAGCGTGAAATCATCTGATCAAGCCCGGGCATTTGGTCAAATTCGTTTTCAAGCGGGGCTGTAACAGAGGTTGTCATGACTTCGGGGCTTGCGCCCGGATAAAAAGTGCTAACTGTAATCGTTGGGTAATCGACTTGAGGGAGTGCGGAAACAGGAAGAAAATGATACGCGAGCACCCCCGAGAGAAAAATCGCGATCATAAAAAGCGTCGTGGTGACGGGTCTGCGGATAAAAAGGGTAGAAGGATTCATGCACGCGGCTTTAGTGTTTTATTTTAGCGTTCGTTGTTGTTCTTTTTATGGGTTTTTATGATGTTTATGGTGGTGATCTTTATTTGTATGATCCTCTTCTGCAGGAATGCTTACTTTTGTGCCGGCACGTAAACGATCAACCCCATCTGTCACAACTTTTTCTCCTTCGGTAGCG
The DNA here is from genome assembly GCA_017474285.1 of Acetobacter sp. GTDB lineage: Bacteria > Pseudomonadota > Alphaproteobacteria > Acetobacterales > Acetobacteraceae > Acetobacter. Next base: position 4,159 of record JAFVHT010000018.1, on the reverse strand, counting down.
CCTGAAAGAATAACCGTGTTGGTGGCATCAGAAATGCCTGTGACAATGGGTTGTATTTTAATCGTGTTATTGGCTTGAACAACGTAAACAAAGGGACCAGAAGGACCTGTTTGTACAGCAACACTAGGCACGAGTAAAACATTTTTAAGCGTTTTAAGCTTGAGATGGGCGTTAACAAATTGGTTCGGAAAAAGGCGTTCGTCTTTATTAGGAAAAATAGCCCGCATACGTACAGTACCCGTTGCGGTATCAATTTCGCTGTCTAAAACGCTTGTGGTGCCATCGGCTATTTTGACGGTATTTGTGCTATTCCACGCTTCTACAGGGAGGACTTTTTTAGTATGGAGTTCTTCCAAAACTTCAGGGAGTTGTGTTTGCGGTACTGTAAAAATAACAGAAATAGGCTGCATTTGGGTTAAAACAGCAAGCCCCCCTGATTGTCCAGCGGCAATATAATTGCCTTTATCAACGGCGCGGATACCAATACGCCCATCAACAGGGGCGGTAATATGACAATAGAGTAATTGGAGTTTTTGGTTGTCAACAAGGGCTTCATCAGATTTGACGGTACCCTCCAGTTGTTTAACCATAAATTGTTGGTCTTGGGCGGTTTTGGCATCGATACTGTCTTGTTTAATGAGGCGTTGATAGCGGGCATTATCCATGCGGGCTTGTTCAAGTTGTGCGCGATCACGGGCAAGCTGCCCCTGATATTGTTTTAAGAGTACTTCATAAGGACGGGGGTCAATAAGGGCAAGATCGTCGCCTTTATGGACGTGTTGCCCCTCTGTAAATAAAACATTGAGCAAATACCCGCTAATACGGGTTTGCACAGTGACTGTGGTAATAGGAATAACCGTGCCAAGTTCGGTAAGAACGACGGGCATTGACCCCCGTGTGACACGTTGTACAGCAACAGGTTGAATCAGCGCATTAGCGCGAAAATGGTGTTTGTGGGTGGGCGTGTGAAAAAACAGCCAAAAGCCAGCACAAAAAACAACGCCTAAAACACCACTGCTAATGAGCCATTTTTTACGAGAAGAGTAGGAAGGAAGAGGGTCATTATTATTGGACAAATGATTTTACTCTTGGTAGTGTTTATTTCCGAAACAAAAACAAGGGGCAAAGGCAATTATTATAAATTCACCATAAAAATATTGTAATATTTTAAAGTGGTAATTTTTTTTTGTCTGTCATGATGTAATCTGGCAGAATATAAAAGCAAAAACGTTAGAATCGGAAAGGAGTTTGCTATGAACGAAACTGAAACCTATAAGAATGCGGAATCTAACGAGGAAGTCAAGACAATTCATGAAGAGCATGAAGCCCATCATGAGGCACATGGTGGGGGGCATGAATGTTGTCATGAGGAACAACACGACAATCATCACAATGAGCAACACGGCGAACATCATACTTGTTGCCACGAAAATAAGCATGAAAATCATCATGAGGGACAACATGCCCAGCATGAATGTTGCCATGGAGGTCCCAACCATCAGCATCAGCGCAAACAGTTTGCCGATTATATTCAACAAGATATAGAGGATCTTTACAAAGAACGGGTAAGTGAAAATTTCCTTGAAAAAATACTTGTCTTTGTACAGACGAAACCGTTTCTTTCTATTGGCTTAGTGTTTGTAGTGAGCACTCTTTTAGGGTGGCATTGGGGTGCACATCGTAAAAAGCGTCAAGCGTGTCATCATATCCATAAAGCAAAAATTTGTAAAAACGCTTAAGCAAGCGTAACGTCGAAAAGGTTTTATAATACCTATCGGTTTTATGGGGCACGTGTAACATGTATCATGGGTTAGCGTATAACGGGCAGAGGGTGTAAACACCTCATAATGCTCGTATAACGCTCGCCTATTACCTGTAGGTTAGGTTAGCTCTGTAGTTAATGGGGGATTGTTAGCGTTATTTACCCTCTTTATTTGTAGGTAATATTGCCTTAAGATGTGTTTATGAGGTGTGCTTTTTGTCTTTCCATTGTTGACGCCCCATTTTTATGCCCATTTTTATACGCCTAAGTTCTTGAGGGGTGTATCGTTCTTTAATAAAAAGGCTTAAAAAAGATTAAAAAAATCCAAAGAGAGACAACTCGACCTAATTTTATAACAGAACAACGTCTTGGCGGGCGTGTTGTAGGTGTTGATGAAGTAGGGCGTGGTCCGTTGGCTGGTCCTGTTGTGGCGGCAGCTGTTGTGTTTTCATTAGGGGTACCTGATGATCTTGCTGGTATGATTAACGATTCAAAAAAATTACGTCCCTCTGTGCGGAACCGTGTTGCTATGCTTTTACCCCAAATAAAGGGTGTAGAAATGGCATTAGGTGCGGCTTCTGTCCGTGAAATTGATGATTTGAATATTCTTAAGGCTACGCATTTAGCTATGAAAAGGGCGGTAGAACGTCTCCCTACACCGCCGGATTATATTTTAGTCGATGGGAATATAGTGCCTGATTTTGGTGTGCGTTATGTTGGGCAGACACAAGCGATCATTAGCGGCGATAGCGTGAGTTTGTCTATTGCAGCGGCGTCTATTATTGCCAAAGTCACGCGGGATCGGATTATGATGCGTCTTGCTCAACGTTGGCCTCATTACGTATGGCAAAAAAACGCGGGTTATGGCACGCTTGCCCATAGACAAGCCCTTAAAACGAGAGGGATTTCACCGCACCATAGAAAAACTTTTTCCCCTATACGTGAAATAATGTGTGTGAAATAATATGCCAGCAAGTTCTCGTGTGATGAAAAAAAACAATGAACAAAAGAAAGCGACACTCAAAACAGCGAAGAAAGAGCGTGGTTTTCAAGAATTACCGCTTGATACAATTTTACGCGGTGAGTGTGTCGAGATTATGTGCAGCCTTCCGACAGGCTCTGTGAATTGTATTTTTGCCGATCCACCCTATAATTTGCAGCTACGTGGAGAATTACGCCGCCCTGATGAAAGCCTTGTCGATGGGGTTGATGATGAATGGGATAAATTTTCGGATTTTGAGGCGTATGATCGTTTTAGCTATGCGTGGCTGACAGAGGCGCGCCGTTTGTTGCATAAAGACGGGACAATTTGGGTTATTGGCTCGTATCACAATATTTTTCGTCTAGGGGTGATTTTGCAAAATTTAGGGTTTTGGATTTTGAACGATATTGTTTGGCGTAAATCCAACCCTATGCCTAATTTTCGGGGGCGTCGTTTTACCAATGCCCACGAAACGCTTATTTGGGCAGCGCGCGGGGCTGAAAGCCGTTATCGCTTTAATTATCAGGCGATGAAATCCCTCAATGACGGGCTACAAATGCGTTCGGATTGGTATTTACCCCTTTGTAATGGTAACGAACGCCTTCGTGATGAACACGGGGTTAAAATACACCCCACCCAAAAACCCGAAAGCCTATTACATCGTGTTATTTTAGCCTCAACCGCTGTTGATGATATTGTGTTAGATCCCTTTTTAGGTACAGGAACCACGGCGGTTATGGCAAAACGCTTGCGACGGCGTTTTATCGGCATTGAAAAACAGCTTGACTATGTCAAGGCGGCAACGGCACGCCTTAAGCGTGAGGCGCCATTAGCTGAAGAAGCCATACAAACCACCCAAGAAAAACGCGAAACCCCGCGCCTGCCTTTTGGCAATCTTGTCGAACGTGGGGTGATTATTGCTGGCACTGTTGTTTATGATAGAGAAAGACGCGTACAAGCGACCGTTACGTCAGATGGCACGCTTGTTAGTGCCGGGCAACGGGGCTCTATTCACAAAATGGGGGCTCTCTTAACGCATGTACCCACATGCAATGGGTGGACATTTTGGCATTTTGAGCGCGAGGGTACGCTTCATCAAATCGACGTATTGCGGCAAGAAACCTTAAGCGCCCTCGCGACATAACCCTTCTCCTTAGCCTTGCACTCGCTTTACTGTGTGGAGCATGCTGGCTAGAAAGACGCGCTTAAGAATAATAATGACAACATCAAAATTTCATACAAACCAACAAAAAAGAGTAACAAAACAAAAAAGCAGGCGCTCTAGAAACGCCTGCCTTTTTACGAAAAACAACCCACTCAGGTTCACTCTCCTTTGAGGTATTCTTTAAGAATCCAACAAAAGATCGTACTGCCTCAACTTAGTGATGTTCGTGATGATGTTCGTGATGATGGTG
>JAFVHT010000017.1 GCA_017474285.1 Acetobacter sp. | reverse complement strand
TTTTTTACAGGCTTTTAATATCTGTGATAGCGTAACGTTGTTTGAGTGTGAGGAGAGCGTTTGTTTTGATGACGTCGTTTTCAAAGCAATGATCTCGAAAGACAACGCGGATGATGTCTGGTGAGAGCGTTTCTTTGAGTTGTCCTATGCCTTCGATGGTTTGCATAGACACGTCTTTGTCGAGACACACCATAAGCGCGCCGCCTCCAAGAACATAGACTTTTTTACCGGCGAGAACATGGGTTTCGATGGGGAGGCTTAAATCCAAGCCATATTTGAGGAGGAGTTCAAAAAGGAGGTCATCGGAGGAGCGGTCGTGTTTGATATTATCGACATGGGCGATAAGGTCTTCTTCGAGGGTTTCAAAAGTTGGGTCCCAAGGTTTGATATTAGAGCTATCGAGTTTGAACACGCGAAAACCGACGTCGAGGGATTGATGGGGGTTTTCTTCTTGAATTTTACGCCCCGCTCTGCGGAGGCGTTCCTTACATATCTCGGCAATTGTCTTATAGCCAGCTTGATACGCCTCACTTTTTTCAGCACAAGGTTCAGGCAGCTGCACGAGAATAAAGCGCCGTTGTGTTTGTTGTTTGGCGTTTGCTAACATAACCGCATGAGCGGTTGTGCCGCTTCCCGCGAAAAAGTCTAAAATCATATCGTTATTATTTGGGTCTGTACAGGCTTCTATAAGGCGAATTAGAACATTTTCATCTTTCGGGTGTTGAAAAACCTTGCTAGATAGCAATTTATCTAATCGTTGTGTTGCAGATTTTATTGGCTGATAAAATACAGTATAAGGAGGTTCTTTTTCATTTTCATGAAGATAAAGTTTAAGACTTGGTGTCGTTGTTTCATCTTTCCCGAAAATAATCCGTTTATCGTCAATGATTTCTTGCATTTTTTCTGCTGATGCAACTCGCCATCCCAAAGGTGGTACTTTGCATGGTTTGCCTGTTATTGGATGTAAAACGTCATAACGGGCACCACCTCCAACACCTAAAGAACTATCAATAGCTCGGTAAATTCCTCTTTTATCAATATACCTATAATAATCTCCATGTAACTTTGCTGGTTCATTATCAGGTAAGTTTTTATACCATTCCCTTAATGCTTTGGTTGCAATATCATTCTCGTATTTCTCCCCCCCCCCCCGTATAATTTTAATAACTCTTTATGTTTCGCGTATATTTTTTCTAACCCCTCTTTTCTTACACGCCATTGCACGCCGTTCTCACTTAAGATTGCTTTATTTTTTACATAACACAAAATATATTCGTGTGTTATAGACACATATCGTGGTGCGCTTTTCTTGCCTCCCTCCCAAACGAATTGCGCGATAAAATTCTCCTCACCAAAAACTTCATCACAGAGTTTTTTAAGATTTGCCTGTTCGTTATCATCAATCGAGATAAAAATAACGCCGTCATTACGGAGCAAGTTTCTGGCAAGCCTTAAGCGGGGATAGATCATGTTCAGCCAGTTCGTATGATACCGCCCAGAAGTGTTCGTGTTGGTGCTGACTTTTCTCCCCTCTTCGTCTATTTGCCCCGTTTCTTCTAAATAATGGGCAAGGGGGTCTTTATAATCATCACGATAAACAAAATCATTCCCCGTGTTATACGGCGGATCAATATAAATCATCTTGATTTTGCCGTAATAACTCTTTTGTAAGAGCTTCAAAACTTCCAGATTATCCCCCTCAATCATCAGGTTTTGGGTGTGTTCCCAATCGACACTCTCTTCTTTGCAGGGGCGCAGCGTGCCCATGCTCGGCGTTTGGGCAAGACGTAACGCCGCTCTTTTGCCATGCCACGTAAAAGAATAGGGCTCTTCTTCTGTGTCAATCTCTTCGCCTAAAATTTCCCGCAACCGATCAAAATCTATTTTCCCCCCTGTTTTCCCCTCTCTCACAATGTCAGGAAAAAGACGCTTCAACGTTTTAATATTCTCCTCAACAAGGTCCAAACTCTGACCCTCTTCTCTCCTCAGTCGTTCCATCATGTTAAACTCCTTTCC
>JAFVHT010000016.1 GCA_017474285.1 Acetobacter sp. | reverse complement strand
ACGCTTACCACGAGCCTTACTGAAGGTATACCAGCCGAAATAGAAGCCCGTAGGAAACAATACCAATACTACAGAGATAAACTCCTCTCGTTTAAAGAAAAAAAAGAAACTTAAAAAGTCATAAAAACAAAAAATAATTCATAAAAATAAATTCCCCAAAACTATTAAAATGAGGCTTTATTCGTGATAAAATAAAACTTTTATAAGACAATAGACGTAGTCAATTTTTAAATAGTGTGATGATTCTGTAAGGAATATCGTTGTGAGTGAGGCTTTGGTGGTGTCCGTGGAAGAAAAGCCCCAAAAAACACGAAAAGAAAAAACACGTCAAGAAATGCGGGGCAAAACGTGGAAAAAATAGGGGGCGGTGCGTTTGATCCCATGATGTGGGACGGTTTGCCCGGAGAAAATTTATCTGAAGAAAATTTATCTGAAGAAAACTTATTAGGAAAAAACTTATTAGGGGAAGATTTACTTGGTCGACCGCAAGCGCCTATTGATAACAAAGGAATAGGGTGCCTCGTACAGGGGCGAGTGGTGCTCATAACCGGCGCGGGGGGGACTATTGGGGCAGAACTTGCCCGCCAAATTGCCCGTTTGACTCCAAAAAAACTTGTTTTACTCGATCAAGGGGAGTTTGCTCTTTGGCGTATTGATGTTGAATTGACGAAATATGCCTCTCTGACAGAAAACGCTTCAAAAGATTCTCATAAAATACATGATATTGTTATTGCCAATGTACGCGATGAACAGCGCCTTGATGATATTATGCGCGTGTTTCGCCCTGAATTGGTGTTCCATGCGGCTGCGTTAAAACATGTGCCGATCGTTGAAGCCAACCCCACAGAAGGGATTTTAACCAATGTACACGGAACACGGGTTGTTGCCGATGCCGCTGCTCGTTATGGCGCACAAGCCTTTGTGTTTATTTCAACCGATAAAGCGGTGAATCCATCGGGGCTTATGGGGGCTTCTAAACGGGCTGCCGAAATGTATTGTCAGGCATGGGATATGTGTGCCCGGGCAAAACAAAAAGCCACACAAAAAGAGCCACAAAAGCCCCCTCAAAAAATTATGCGTTGTGTAACAGTGCGTTTTGGAAATGTGTTGGAGTCAACGGGTTCTGTGGTGCCTTTATTCCGCTATCAACTTAAACAAGGCGGACCGCTTACCGTGACACATCCAGAAATGTGTCGTTATTTTATGACTGTTTCTGAGGCGGTGAGTCTTGTTCTCCAAGCGAGTGTACGGGGTACACAAAGTTATGCAGAGGGGGTACAAACCGACACACTTTTAAGCCGTGGCGGCATTTTTGTGTTGGATATGGGCGAACCAGTGCGGATTTTAGATTTAGCCCAACAAATGATTCGCCTTGCAGGCTTGGTCCCCGAAAAAGATATAAAAATTCGCTTTACAGGACTTCGCCCGGGTGAAAAATTAGAAGAGGAACTTTTTCATCAACAAGAAGCGCCTGTACCGACAGATACTAAAGGTTTGCTTATGGCAACGCCGCGTGTGGTTGATTTGGATAAAGTGACTCAAGCTGTAGAAAATATGACAGAAGCTGCTCGTAAAGGGCAGAAAAAAGAATCCTTACAAATATTGTCACAATTAGTACCAGAATTTGTTAATCAGAATTTGTAAAAATGACCAAAAACGCCCTCAAAAACACCCAAAATAAGGCGATTCCTTTTCTGAACCTTGCTGCCCAACAAAAACGGCTTGCTCCTAGGATCTATCAGCGTATAGAGCAAGTTTTAACGCATTGCCATTTTGTGATGGGTCCTGAAGTGAAGGAATTAGAAGCGCGTTTAGCACAATGGTGCGGGGCTGAGGCGTGTGTAGGGGTTTCTTCGGGTACAGATGCACTTTGTTTAGCTCTTATGGCGGAGGGGATTGGGCAAACCAACACGAACAAAACAAACACCAAAAAAGAGGCGGTTTTTCTGCCCTCTTTTACCTATACAGCGACGGCAGAAGTGCCGTTACTTTTAGGCGCGATGCCTGTTTTTGTGGATATAGACCCTCACACATTTCAAATAGATCCCGTCCATTTACGCGCGCGTATTCACCAAATACGCCGTGAAGGTGTGTTACAACCGCGCGCTATTATTGGGGTTGATCTTTTTGGGCAGCCTGCACCATGGGTTGAATTACGGGCTATTGCGCAAGAGGAAGATCTTTTTCTTCTTGCCGATTGTGCCCAATCGTTTGGTGCCACATTAGACGGACATTCCCTTGGGCGTGAGGCTGTGGCAACAACCTTATCATTTTTCCCCTCTAAACCTTTAGGCGGTTATGGAGACGGCGGTGCGATTCTCACTGATGATCCACAACGTGCCGCGCTTTATCGCTCTTTACGCACACATGGAGAGGGGGCAACACGTTATGAAGTGTTGCGCATAGGTATGAACGCACGATTAGACACTTTACAGGCAGCTGTTCTTCTCGCTAAATTAGAACTGTTTCACGAGGAGCTTCAACGGCGTGAAAGCATTGCCTGTGCCTATGATCACGCTTTAGCGGAAATTGTGCGCGTGCCTGCGCGCGTGCCAAATAGCCGTAGCGCATGGGCGGTTTACGCAATCCTACTCAATGATAGAGAAACACGTACAGCCCTACAAACTCACCTCAAAACAAACACCATTGCAACAGCGATTTATTATCCTATGCCTTTACACCAACAACCCGCTTATAAACCCCATCATGACGGCACGGCTTTACCTGTTTCCGAAAACGTGGCAAGCCGTATTTTAGCGTTGCCTCTTCATCCAGACTTGACTGATGAAGACGTTGCGCGAGTAATTTCTACAATAAAAGATTTTTTGTGCGAGAATAGAGGGGCTTATGCGTAAAGAAACAGCCTTTATCACGAGTCTTTTATTTTTTACATTTTGTTCTGCACTGTTTATTGTGTTGTGGGCGTTGCCCGGGTCAGAAACATTTGATTTCCCAAAAATCACTGGCGGATTTATGGAAAAAGGTCCTGTATGGAGTTCCCATGCACTCAATCAGCAGGAAATTCATAAAATTAACGAATGGTTACAGGGGCATAATTTTGCGTGGAAACCTGTCAAAGGAGTTGTTCCCTCGTCAGGCGATGCGCGTTTTATCCTTCAGAATGACAAAGGGGAGGATATTATCCTTACCGTGTGGACAGGCTTAAGTGCTGCGGATTGGAATAATACGATAACTATAACTTTTCCAAAATCGATGGCAGACGCACAAACAGACAGAAAAAAAGATAGAAAAAACGTAAGAGGAGGGGGGCTCGCAGAGAGGGCGAACAAAATCGCTTATGACGGGTTTTATGGGCAATATATGCAAACTTTTTCAACAAAAGTTTTTGCCCCTATTCGCCTTATGGTCAATGGATTCCCTGTAAGTCGTACTTGGTATCCGTAAACCTAACCTGAGAACTTATCTTTTAAGGGGTTTATTTAAAGGGATTATTGGGTTATGGAAAATATAGGCGTTTTTTTTATCGTCTTATAAAGTAACCCCAACGTCTCCATGAAAATCCTGAAAAAAAGCCCTAAAATACAGGAATATGAGTTTAGAGTTTGATAGGCTTTCCCTTGTTTTCCCTATGAGGGCACGATTATATTCAATGTTAAATAAGTGTTAAGTGCTTTTTTAGACGTTTGCTTTGAAAGCACTCTGTGACGTTTCAGCAGAAGTTTTTTGTCCATTGGCAAGGGCACGCAAGGCAGCAATGTTAGTGACACGCAACGTATGATGTCCAGAGGACGTAATAATTCCCTCTCGCCGAAAAGTACTCATGGTGCGGCTGACCGTTTCAACTGTGAGTCCAAGATAATCGGCAATATCCACACGCGACATAGGGAGAAAAAGGGGGAAAGAAGAATCGGAAGCTGAAGAATCGGTTGTGTTTTTTTCTGTTAAAGGGAGGGTCAATCTATGGAGCAAAAAAGAGGCGATTTTTTCTCGGGAGGTTTTTCGTCCTAAAAGAAGCATTTGTTCTTGTGCTTTAGTTATATGCGCAGTCAGAGAGGTTAGCAAAACGCGCCCTAAATGAGGAAAATCCTTAAGTAGAGGGTTAAAATTATTATGTTGAAAGCGGCAAAAATGAACGGTGTTGATTGTTTCCGCCCCGAAAGTATAGGTACCGTTATCGTTGTTGGCCTCATCACAACGCACGCCACCATTAAGGAACTGCCCTGCATCTATAAAGCCGATAATTTGCCGACGTCCATCAGCTAATGACTTAAACATACGTACTGTTCCAGAAAGAATCGTAAAAGATGCAATAGCGGGGCTTCCTTCTTCAATGAGGAGGCTTCCATGGGGGAGATGTGTTCTATGAGAAAAACGCGCAATATGGGCGATTTCTTGTTCGGTTAAGTTTGTGCATAGGCTATGGACTGTACGGGTGCAGTCTAAACAACGTTGCGGTGTTGTGTACGGCGTAGGGGCAAGAGAGTGAGAATAAACCATGACAATATGACAATGAAAATTTTGGTATCTCTCACATTATGAAGCTTTTTCTTAATTCTTATCAAGACTCTCTTTTTGGGGTTTTAAATGAGGGGCGTGTTTTTGGTTTTTTGGAGTAATTTAGGATAATAAAATTATTTTTGAGGCAAGAACAGGTTCTCCTGTAGGTTTGCGTGGATCCGCAAAACGATCCCCTATAACTCCACAAGTTTAACGGTAGGACTATCCTTTTATATAGGAAAAAGTGAATTAACCAGCGTGCGTGTGGAGTTATTTTGTTTGGTGATGGGGGGGTAGTGTTTTGGAGAACGACCCTGTGTTTGAGGTTTAGGTGTTTGAGGGTGCAGGGGGAGAGTTTTTCCAAAATGAGCAGGCATTTCAAGCCCCAGCGCTTCAGCTATTTTCGTTAAAGCCTCTGGCGTAGGATT
>JAFVHT010000015.1 GCA_017474285.1 Acetobacter sp. | reverse complement strand
CCTTAGGGCAAACCATGGATCAGCAATAGCGGCATCAAAACTTGCTGTTTTTTCCAGTGTATTTTTAAGTTCTTCGGTATATTGATACGTTTTTCTTACAACAGGGTAGAGATTATCATCATCGTAATAGGTTTTTAACCATTGTAATTTCTGAAAAATCGGTGCTTTCCGGCTCGTTACACGCGCAAAAACAGGCGCAAAAAGCATAACAAGCGCAGGAAAAAGCAAAAAAATTTCAAACAAATCAATTTGCCACGGATCCATCGTTAAACCCGTCACACAAAATACCGTCAACTTATTCACGTAAGGAAGAATCTTTTCCCACGCATAGGCAAGCAAACCTGCCCCTATAAAGGAAATATACCAAAAAGCCTTATAACACACTAACCATGGTAATAATGTGCCATCTCTATCCTGCGCCGCCCATGTTATTCTCTTACGCGCCAACCACAAAATCAAAAACTGAGACAAAATACACATCGCAATAATCTGCGTCATACCGTTCACAATAACAAAAACATAATACGAGAACAAGAACTTCACAGATCCGCCCATTGTCTTAATAAGATGCTTTTTCTTTAAAACAAGAAAATAAACAAATATTTGCCCAACAAGAGGAAGCGTTATCAAACTTGCAATAATTAACAATGTTCCTACAGTATAAGTATTATCTTTTAAAAAAAACAAATACCTTACAACTCCATACGATCGTAAAGGATGGGTAAAAGCATAATGAAACCCATAATAAAAGAGAAAAGTACCACACAACCCTAATAAAGCAGCATAATAAAAAATTGCCCGTTGAAACATTGTGATCCGCCCAAAAGCATTAAGACTTTTGGACATAAAAAAACGAAACCATTCTTGCGCACCAACTAACCACCGTCGCTCTCGCAAATAAAACGTTAGGATATTATGAAGTTGTTGATCAAAAGCAATAATCTGCGGTAAGACCCATGTCTCATAACCACCCCCGTTCATGAGGCATCCCTCGTAATAATCATGCGAGGTCATTTTACCGCTTGGAAAATATCTTGTAGAAGTCGAAACGGGCAAATTACAGCATTTCATAAAGGCTTCTACCCGTATAATAGCGTTATGCCCCATATAAAACCCAAACCCAGGATTCATATAGTAGTAGTAATAAGTGTAAAGAAAATTATCAATAAAAAATCGAAAATTTGATACCCGACCAAAAATCGTTTCAGATGAAACTTCTACAAAACGCGCTTGGATAATAGCAGTATTATCGTTTCCTTCTATTGTTCTTGCCAGTTGTATAAAAGACTCACCAGGTAAAATACTGTCTGCATCGAGCATAATAACATAATCATATCCCCCCCCCATCGCCTATAAAAATCAGATGTATTCCCTACCTTCGCAAAAATGTTATCTACCCTATGACGATACGCAATACAAAACTTAGGAAACATTTGGCGTAAATGGTGTACAAGCGCACTTTCTTGCACAATAATATCTTCTTTCCGGCTATCCGAAAGAACAAACCAATCAAAATGATGCGCCTCAGACGTGTTCGCCACTTCCTCCATCATCGCTTTTAATCCACCTCCCACACGCGCAACATCTTCGTGATAAATCGGCATTAACACAGCAATACGCGTGCTCTCTCTTAAAGGAATAGCGTAATTGATCGGATTAAGCGCATCTTTCTCAATAGGCTTAAGAGCTGTATAAGCACCCAAAATATATAATAATATCTGTGCCCCACCTAAAGAAGCAAGAAGACTCGCAAGCCCACTTATAGGAACCCAAAGATAGGGGCTTACCCCTAGCAAAGTCATTTGTAAGCCTGCCAATGTAAATAAACATACAAATTGTAAGGCTGATACCACAAAAAAACACACACCCCTACGCTGCCTCTCTTTTTTCAATAATAAAGCGTAGGCTTTTTTGTTCAT
>JAFVHT010000014.1 GCA_017474285.1 Acetobacter sp. | reverse complement strand
TATTCTTAAGCGCGTCTTTCTAGCCAGCATGCTCCACACCAGCATGAACCGCATGTTCTTTCACAAGATCGATAGCACGTTCGGCTTCTTCTTTGGTTCTAAACCCACAAGCATGGCAAAGAATTTCCCCATTTGGTGCACGGAGGTGCCAATGGAATTCCCCATGATGATCATCTTGATGTATTTCGAAACGATTAGACATGATTCTCTCCCTAGATTGAAGTAAAGGTATAAAACCTCCCCTTAAAAAGATTTTTAAAACCTCCCTTTTAAAGGGTTTTCCAAGTCTAATCACTTATATTTTTTTTGCAAGAAGATTTTTTTAAATTTATTTTTAGTGACTATCTTCAAAATAAAAGATTTTTTAAAATTTTAGAGTTTTCACGTCAAAAATGATCTGAAAAAGTATAAAAATTCATGTAATAACCTCTCATAGAGAGAATAGTATATAGATATAGAACACTTATGTAATGTAAAAAAAGATTGACGAGAGGGATACAAAAGAGATAAAAAGCGACAAAATAGAAAATAGAACAAACTCTTTTTTTAAGAGTAAGGGGGGGGAGATGACTATGGAAGAAGAAAAATTTTTATGGGTTTTTCTTGCTCTCTGGGGTGTGTTGGTCGTGATTGTGAACATTGTGTTTTGGATCATCGAGAAAACTGTGTATTTGTTGTATTGGATATCAGTTTTGATCCGGTGGCTATGGGCTTATGCGCGCCGAAAGGCAATCCATAAAAAAACAAACACGCCAGAAGCAGGGTAAAAAACACGGGAGAGAAGACGCAAAGAAAGAATAAAAACAGAATATAAAGGGTAAGGGCGTTGGTTGTTGCCGTTAATCCTTGAATCCGTTAATTTTAATAAAGGTTCATTATAGACAGACCATAAAGAGAGCGAGGAGAGCCCTTAAAAAAGAAAAAGGGCTTTAAAATAGGCTTAAAAAAGGGGAAAGAGGGAGTTCGTTGTGCTGGAAGAAAAAGAGCCCAAAAACAAACAAGCAAAAAATAAACAAGAAACAAGCACAAACCAGAATAATCGTGCCACGCGTAGTAAAAGCCGTACTCGTCGAGACACCAACCCTTTAACCATACTTGATCATTGTGAGAAACTTGTTAAAGCCTCTTACACCCCGTATTCTTTTGCCTATTCTTTTTTAGAGGCGTACGAGATATCAAAAGTCACCATAGACCGTCTTAAAGAAGGGGAGTACAACAAAACCGATCTCACACCAAAAATGAACGTGGCGGCGCATGACGGGGGAGCGTTACTTGTGCCGGGGTCTATCCACCTTTTTGCCTTGCCACACCCTGAAACCCCATTTTCTGCCCCATTTTCTGCCTTATCTTCTGGTAATTTTCCCTCTTTAGAACCCAAAGACTCAACAGACTCAACAGACTCAAAAAACGCAAGCCCCATATCGGGCGGTATAGAAGTAAAAGGAGCGCAAGAGGCGCAAGAAGCACCAACAGAAAAAGCACAACCAGAAAAGACGCAACCAGAAAATGATGATCTCTTTCGCGTTTTTGAGGCCCTCAAAGCCAGCCCTGCCACAAAGCGTGAAAAAGTGCGTTTTGTGCTTGCTACCAATGGCGTAGACATTTATGCCCAAAATTGTCACAGTGAGGAGGATCATTTTTTCTCCTTTGCTGACTTGCCCAATCAATGTGCTTTTTTCTTTCCTTTGGCGGGGATTTGTGTGCCTAAAGGGCGTAGCGGTAATCTTGCCGTTGATATAAAAGCCACTGATAAGCTCAACAAACTGTACACCCATCTTCTTGAAAAAAACACAGCGTGGAGCCAAGAAAAAGACCGCCACGCGATGAACCATTTTATAACGCGGCTTATATTTTGCTTTTTTGCCGAAAATACCCATATTTTCCCTGAAAAACTTTTTACCCAAACATTGCGAGACTTTTCGCGCCCCGATGGCAGCACGGTGCAAGAGGTTATCAGCGCGTGTTTTCGGGCAATGGACACGCCTCAAGAAAGCCGTTCTATAGCCAACCTCCCCGCTTACGTGCAACAATTCCCCTATGTCAATGGCAGGCTCTTTGCCCCTTACGATGAGAGTGACGCTCCTGATACGCCTGCGACAGAGATACCCGGCACCGATATCCCCGATATCCCCGATTTTTACGCTCCTGTTTTTGATAAAGTAGCGCGCGCCCATTTGCTCACCATTGGGGAACTGAATTGGTCTGAAATTAAGCCCGATATTTTCGGCTCTATGATTCAAGCCATTGCTGAAGAAGAAGAGCGATCGTCTCTGGGCATGCATTACACATCGGTTGAAAATATTCTCAACCTTCTCAATCCCTTATTCCTTGAGTCTTTACGCACTGCCTTAAAAGACGCGGGAGAAGACAGGGGCAAACTCTCCGCCTTGCGGGAGCGTTTAAGCCGTATCCGGGTATTTGACCCAGCCTGCGGGGCGGGGAATTTTTTGGTGATTGCCTACCAACAACTCCGCGCCCTTGAATTTGAGATTAACAAAAAATTACACCAAGAAACCGCGCCCAGCAAAATCAACCTCACCAATTTTCGGGGCATAGAATTGCGAGATTTCCCCGCCCGCGTTGCCCGTATTGCCCTTGTTATTGCTGAATTTCAATGTAACACGCAATATTTGGGGGCAAAGCACGCGCGTGAAGAAATCCTCCCCCTTTCGCGCGATAATTGGGTCACCTGTGGCAACGCGCTTTTATTAAATTGGCACGATCTCTGCCCCCCTTGTGGCACAGAAACCCGCGCCACCAACACCACTTTACTCGAAGCCACACCCAAAGATCACAAAAACATTGCCTTTGCCAACACAGGGGGTGAAACCTATCTGTGTGGCAACCCGCCTTATAAAGGGTATCACCTCCAAACAGCTGACCAAAAATCAGACATGAAAATGGTTTTTGACGGCATTACCCCGCGTTGGAAGTCGTTTGACTATGTCTGTGGCTTTGTTTATAAAGCGGCAGAGTATTGTGCTAACACGCCCAAAGCCCGCGCGGCGTTGGTGAGCACTAATTCCCTGTGTCAAGGGCAGTCTGTGCCTTATTTCTTCCCTCTTATTTTGGGTCGTACCCCCCCCTCAAGGCGAGAAGCACAAACCCGGGCACAACAAACGATGTTACAACAAACGACGACACAGAGGAAAAGAGCCGCCTAACCCATTACCCCAATGAGGGCGCTATTGAGGGCACAACCGAGTCACCCCTCGCTATTGCTTTTGCCTATACCTCATTTAAGTGGCGGAATTTAGCGCGCGATAATGCCGGGGTGAGCTGTGTCATTGTGGGGCTTGCCCGCAGCGTGGACATGGCAACCCCGCCCGTGCTTTATACGGCACTCCCTTCCAACGCTGCCACACCTGCTTCACCCGCGCCTTTTGTCGCCAAAGAAGTTCCCCAAATTTCGCCTTATTTAACGGCACAACCCGCACACACAGCCCCTATTATTATAGAAAAAGTCCAAAACCCCCTTTGTGCTTTGCCAAAAATGATTTTGGGAAATATGTCACGAGATGGCGGGCATTTGTTGCTTGAGTCTTACGAAGCACGTTGTGTGCCGCCAGAAGTCAAGCCTTATTGTCGCCCCTATATAGGCGCGGAGGATTTTTTTAACGGCAAACGCCGTGCGTGTTTGTGGATCACCGACGATCACGCCGAACACGCTGTCTCAATTCCCTTTATTGCCGAGCGGTTAGAACGCGTGCGGGCTTTTCGCCTCGAGAGTCAAAGAAAAACCACGCAAAAACACGCTGAAACTCCATGGCGTTTTTGTGAATTACGTCCACCCCCGTTTTCGTGCCAAAGTATTTTATTTGTTCCTTGTGTTTCTTCTGAAAACCGCTCTTATTTGTTGGTAGGGGCGTCAATGCCCTTAAACACGATTATCTCAAAACAATTTTTTGTTTTCTACGACGCCCCTTTATGGGTGGGGGCCCTTATTATGTCACGCCTGCACCGCGTGTGGATTGAAAGCGTCTGCGGAAAGCTTGAGACGCGACTCAGTTATTCCAATACGTTGGGGTGGAATACATTCCCCGTGCCAGCCCTTGATGACATTGCCAAAGCCACGCTCACCCGGCTGACAGAAAATATTTTCCTCACGCAAGAGGCACATTTTCCCAAAACCCTCGCGCAACTCTATAAGCCCGACACCATACCTAAAGATCTCCGCGCGCTGCATCAAGAGAACGATGCTTTTTTAGAAAAGCTCTATCAAACCACGTTTGCTCTAACGGGGGCGGATTTTGCCGATGATGAAGCCTGCCGCAACACGCTTTTAACGCTCTACGCCCAAAAAAAAGCAAACCCCGAAAACCCGCTTTTTTTATAACCCCCTTTTTGTTTTTGTGAGGATCCCCGTTGATGTCTTCCCTTTCTTCCCTTTCTTCCCTTTCTTCGTGCTCTTCTGGTTCTTCTGTGTCTTTTGAGACCGCGCCGCCGTCGGTTACAGCAACATCGGTGCGGTTAGCGCAATCGGGGCGATCGGTGGCGGTGCATGACATGGGCATGCGCGATATGCAAAAACGCGCCTATGACAAACGTAATGAGCAATATTTACTCATTAAATCACCCCCCGCTTCGGGCAAAAGCCGCGCACTGATGTTTCTAGCTTTGGATAAATTGCACCATCAAGGGGTCAAAAAAGCCCTTATCGCTGTGCCTGAAAAATCTATAGGCGCGAGTTTTCATGATGAACCCTTAAGCCAATTCGGTTTTTTTGCCGATTGGAAAGTCACCCCTCAATGGAATCTATGCGATGCCCCCGGTGGAGATGAAAACGGAGATGAAAACGGAGATGAAAATTGTGAGGAAATCGATGAGGAAAACGCCGATGAGATCTGTAGCCCTCAAAACCGCCTCAACAACAAATACAACAGCAAATTAGACAGCACCAAGAACAAAGTTGCCGCCGTTGAGGCGTTTTTGAAAAGTGAAGAGCGCGTTTTAATTTGCACCCATGCCACGTTTCGTTTTGCGGTCGATGCGTTAGGCGTTGCGGCTTTTGATGACTGCCTCATTGCGATTGATGAATTTCATCACGTGAGTGCCAACCCCGATAACAGACTCGGCAGCCAGCTTAAAGCCTTTATAGATCGGGACAAAGTGCACATAATTGCTATGACAGGTTCTTATTTCCGTGGTGATGCCGAGCCAGTGCTTCTTCCTGAAGACGAATCCAAATTTACCCCCGTTGTCTATACCTATTATGAACAGCTCAACGGTTATCAACACCTGAAACAGCTCGATATTGGCTATTTTTTTTATGACGGCATTTATCTCGATGATATGGAGAAAGTTTTAGACTCTACGCTGAAAACCATTGTGCATATCCCGCATGTTAATTCGCGCGAAAGTACACATGGCGGTAAAAAAGAGGAAGTCAATGCCATTATAGGGCTATTAGGCACATGGAAAGGCATAGACGAACAAACAGGCTTTCACTGCGTTCAAACCCCAGACGGGCGCGTTTTGAAAGTGGCGGATTTAGTTGATGATAGCCCCGTTCGTTATTCTAAAGTGCTCGTGGCTTTGAAAGACCCCACGCAAAAAAACAACCGCGACCATGTCGATATCATTATCGCACTCGGCATGGCAAAAGAGGGGTTTGATTGGATTTGGTGTGAACACGCGCTGACAGTGGGCTATCGGGCAAGTTTAACCGAAGTCATTCAAATTATTGGACGCACCACGCGCGATGCACCGGGTAAAACCCACGCGGCGTTTACCAACCTCATTGCCAAGCCCGATGCTGAACAAGATGCCGTCACCAATGCCGTGAACGACACATTAAAAGCTATTGCGGCAAGCTTGCTGATGGAGCAAGTTTTAGCCCCAAAAATGACGTTTACCGCCAAAAACGCCGAAAGCAAACCTATTGAAGGATTTGATTACGGACCCAACGGCTATAACCCTAACGCGACCAATGTGGGTTTTTGTGAAGAACGGGGCGAAATGCACATTGAAATAAAAAAATTAACCGACCCCCTTACCGACGAAGCGCGCCGCGTGTGTCAAGAAGATATGCACGAGGTTTTAGCCAAATGTTTACAAGATCCAGTCATGTTAAGAAAAGGGTTGTTTGAACAAAACTTGATGCCGGCAGAGATTACCATTGATCGCGCGGGTAAAATTGTCAAAGAAGCCTACCCCCACTTAGGTGAGCAAGATCGCAACGCGATTACCGACCGCGCTATTGCGGCGCTGGTGTGTATGAGAAAGGGCAAAGAAGAACTAAAGAAAAGAGAAGCCGAAAAAGACTCCGAAAAAGAAAGCGATCTTTTGGGCAATACGGCTATGGTTGATGGCGTGCGCCGTTATGCCCTCAATGTGCGTGAGCTTGATGTTGACCTTATCCACCAAGTTAACCCCTTTGGCGGGGCTTATGCCATTTTAGCCAAATCTGTCGATGGTGATTTTTTGAAACAAATGCAAGAAGTCATCGCAAAGCAAAAAAATCCAGTCGATTTTTCACCTGAAGAGGCAAAAAAATGGGCAGAGGTTGCCAAACAGTTTAAGGAAAAACATGGGAGATTTCCTGAATCTACAGCGCAAGACTTTCACGAAAAATATGCCGCTTTAGGGGCTAAAGCTTTTCTTGAATATCATAAAGAGGGGTGTTACACACAAAACGATAAAAACGAGACAACATAACAAGAGGTAACAGAACGAGATAAAAGACTATAGAGATAAAAGACTATTGTGCATACACGAGTAAAAAATGACACACACGCCTCAACACGCCCCTATAAACGATTCTAAAAACGATTTAAAAAACGCCAGCGATGCCGATTCGCTTGCCGCAGCTCTTGAAGGTTTTTCGCTTAACGAGGAAAAACAAAAAAACGCCCCTCATCCAGAAGAAGAGCGCGTAAGGGTAGGGTTTGAGGATATTATCACGTTTTATGAAGAAAAGGGGCACCTGCCCCTTAATGAGGCAACCCGCCCGATTGGGGAACGGCTGCAAGCGGTGCGCTTGGAAATTTTGCGTAAAGCAGAACACTGGCGCACGCTTTTAGAAAAAGAAAACGCCGATATTTACGGGCTTTTACAGGCTGACGGACACCAAAAACCACCCCCACCGAAAAAACTGCCGCCTTTTGGTAATGACGCCGAAAAACAACACGCTTACCAAGACGCCTACCAAAATGTAGGGCAAGAATACAGCAAAGGCTACGTGAAAGGGCAGGGTTCACTATGTTTTTAGGCGATGACAAAAACGCAGAATTTGATGCCGATGCCCTCGCTGCAACTCTTGCAGAAATGGAAAACCCCTTAACGCGGCTTGTGCATGTCAAACCCCAAGCTGAAATCAGAAGGGCTGAAATAAAAAACGCTGCTGAAGAGATTGCACAACGCACCCCTTGCCGTGATTTTGCCCAATTCAAACCTCTTTTTGACGCGGTTAAACGTGAGTTGACAAATGGCAGGCGCCAAATTCGCTCGATTAGTGAACGTTATAAAGGCGATATTCGTGTAGGCAATTTCTTTATTTTAGGGGGACAAATCCTCTACATTGCGTATATTGACAACAAAGCCTATAAACCAGAAGAAAAAGGCTTAAACGCTCGCATGCGCGTAATTTATGCGAACGCCACAGAAAGTAATCTTTTGCTCGATTCTCTCCGCCGTGCGTTGGATAAAGATAAAACGAGTGCGGTGATTACAAACCCCGACGCAGGTTCTCTTTTTTCTGATGTTGTCAAAGAAGGCGATCAGGCAACTGGCACGCTTTACGTGTTGAGAAGCCTTTCTGATCACCCCTATATTCAACAACACCGCGACCTGATCCACAAAATCGGCATAACCGGAAACGATGTGCAAAAACGCCTTGCTAACGCACCAAAAGAAGCAACCTTTTTATGTGCCGAGGTGAAAATTGTGCAAACATACACGCTTTATAATATCAATAGAATACGTATGGAAAATTTTATCCATAAATTTTTAGCCCCCGCTCAATTGCAAATAACGATAAAAGATCGATTTGGTAACCCCTTTACCCCGCGTGAGTGGTTTATGGTGCCGCTTTTCGTGATTGATGAGATCGTCGAACGGCTTAAAAATAACACCCTTGAAGAGTATCATTACGACCCCCAAAAAGCCGCGTTAGTTCGGCGGTAGTCATATTCCCGTTCATATTCCCGTTTTGCTGGCAATCAGAAGAATCTGATCCTCCAACTGACCTGATCGTGTATCTAGATCTACTTTTTGCCAAAAAATGACCGATTTTTTGGTTTTTAGTTTTTTGGTTTTCTTTTCTGAGGGGGGGGGGAAGATTCTGCTGGTTATTTTATAGATTTAATTTATATGTGCGTTTTTAGTGTCTCTTAAGTATCTTTTAAGTATCTCTTTCTAGCCACCATGCTCCACACAGTAAAGCGAGTGCAAGGCTAAGGGGCAACCATGCCGGTAAAAGAGGGGTTGCGGTATCTTGCGTTAAAATACGCGTTTCTCTTTGTGGAAAAGCCAGCCAATTTTTCCCATACAAAAGGGAGCCATGTGCCTCTAATATGCGGGGGGCGTGGAAATTTTTAAGCGAGCCTAACCAAAAAATGCCACCGCCTGTTTTTTTCACAAGGGGGGAGAGTTTTTCGGCTGTGGCGCGTAAGTCGAAAAATTCGGGCGTATCATTTTGGGTTGAGGCGGTGTAAATGGTGTGCAGACCATCTGAAATTTGCCAAATCCCGTAAGCTGAAGCAGGGAGAGAGGCTTGTTGTATGCCTTGTTGGATGTCTTGAGGGCTCTGGGTTAAAGCCACGCGAAAAGCCTTTTCATGGGGCGGGGTGACCGTGACAAAACTTGACGCTGTAGGGGTAAGCGTATGGCGTGTTATAAAAAGTGTGTTATGAGTAATACGGGCGGAAAGGCGCTCTTCTTCTAAAGCGGGTTCTTTCATGAGCCAATGGGCTACGCGTCTTAAAAGTTCGGCTTGCGGTCCTCCACCGCCCTCTCCGCGTGACCACAGCCAAATTTGATCTGATAACAGCATAGCTACACGCCCTTTCCCAACACGATCTAACACCAATAAAGGCTCTTGATTGGGACCTGTCATAAGGACTTGCCCGTGTACATGATCAGGCTGTAAAGCCCGATACCATGGTCCCCATAAAGTAGAATGTGTGGTTTTGTTAGAAGTTTTGCTAAAGGCTTTATTAAAGGTTTTATCTAGGGGGGTAGGCAATGTTGTTGCTTGCGGGGGAGCACCCGGTAAAAGAGACGTTACAGGGTGCCGTTCCCCCATCTCTGTTAAATGTGGGCGAAAAGCACGCTCTATAATCATCGTACTGTCATCTAAAACATGCGCTGGTAAAATATCTTCTAAAGGTGTGTTTTGCAGGGAGTTCGGACCAATAAATTCTGGTCCCGCAATCAGGAAGAGCCCTCCGCCATTGCGTACAAATTGGGCGATATTCTCAAAATAGGCATCAGGCAAAAGAGAGAGATTTTCAAACCCATCGAGAATAATTAAATCAAATTGATTGATTTTTTGTTCAAAAAGTTCACGAACTGGAAAAGCAATAAGTGCAAGATCAGAAATAGGGGTGCCGTCGTCTTTTTCAGGGGGACGGAGAATCGTAAAATGAACAAGATCAACGGCAGGATCAGATTTCAGAAGGCGACGCCAACTTCGTTCTCCTTGGTTTGGAGAGCCAGAAATCAGTAAAACCCGTAACCGATCGCGAATCCCTGTAATGGGGATAACAGCTTGATTATTGAGTGTAGAAACTTCCCCTTTAAGGGGAGAAGCAGAAAGCGCAATAAGGTTTTGTCCCGGGTGTGTTATGGGGATGTGAATTTCTTGAACAACGCCTGTGACGACCGGGAATGTTTGGGGGGCTTCGCCATTAAGATGGAGGGTTAAAGTCACCGGTGTTTCTTTTGTATCTTTTGAGGGACCTTGATCCTCAACGCGTAGGCGTAATGTGGCTGTTTTTCCTACAAGGGCATAAGGGGGAGCTTGCAAAATATGGATACGCCGATCAGTTTCCTCATGGGCAGCGGTAAGCAAAACATGTAACGGTAAAAAGAAAGGCTGTCCATGCGGATCTGATACCTCTAAAGTATGGGGCACAGAGGGCGGTGTGTCGTTATTTTGTCCGTCTGTGATCATGATAACGCCTGCAAGGCTTTGAGGAGGAATATCAGCACTTGCTTGTTCTAAAGCTTTAAAAAGACGTGTACCATCATGCCCGTTATCATTGACAGGCACGACACGTAAAGTGAGGTGAGGGGGAAGATTTTGCTCTAAATGATGGACAGCTTTTTGAGCAAGGGCTTCGCGTTCACCTAAACGCATAGAGGGGGAGTGATCAACCAAAACGAGAGCCGTTTGGGGTAAGGCACGCCAATTTTGACGCTTATGTTGTGGATTAGCGAACCATAATAAAATAACGGCAAAAACGCCTAAACGTAATAAAGCAGCACGTTTATTGCCAAAAACAAAGTTAAATCCACACACAAAAAACGCAATAAGCCCAAGTAGAAATAACAGCCATAAGGGAATAAGGGGGGTAAATCCGAGAGAAGAAAAAATCATCTTGGGCGCAATCTTAAGCGTGGGGTTTGAAAGACGGGTTAGGGGTTATTGTTTAATCGTTTTAATAGACTAGGGATATGGACTTGATCGGCTTTATAACTACCGGTTAAGGCGTAAAGAACCACATTTAAGCCAAAACGATAGGCTTGTTGACGTTGTTCGGCTCCACCCGGAATGACGGCGTAAGGCGTGTTACCGTTGGAATCAACCGCCCAAGCATGCGCCCAATCGGCAGAGCCAATAATAATGGGGCTAATATCATCATTTTCAGCCTCTTTTACACGAGAGATCCAAACAGGTAATCCCGCATATCGCCCGGGGAAGCCATGCAAAAGGTAAAACGTATGTGCCAATAAATTGTGGTCGGTAATTGTCATAAGGGGTGGTACGCGTAACCCTGCCAATGCAGAGCGCAAAATATGAGATGTGCCATTATCATCATTATCGTTCGTCCCTTCTTGGGTATCGACTAACAACACTCCGCCATGTGCCATAAATTGGTTTAACGCATCAACGGCAGCCGAACTTAAAGGCGTTTGAGATGTAACAGGGTAGTAGATAAGAGGGTAATAATTTAAATCATCGGTACCAGGATGAACACCTACCGGTGGACCTAAAACAACAGACGTCTTTGCGTTCACAAATTCTGATAACCCCTGTAATCCCTGTTGAGAAACGGTATCAATATCTTGATGACCCGTTATAATGTAGGCGAGGCGTGTTTCAAGCGCGGCTTGTGGTACTGTTGTTGGTAATCCTACGTTTTCTGTTGTTGAATTGTCTGTTGAGGTTAGAGAGGCAGGTGGTACAACTGCTTGTGGTACATTGGGTTGGGTGTAAGGTTCTGCCCATTCTTGCGCATGAGCAGAGGGAGGAGCACTCAATACAGTTCCTAACCCTCCTAGACTCCATAAAAAGAGCATAAAAGCCGTTTTTTGTGTACGTTTTGAAAATGTTATCCCTGCACGGATAAGAGGGACAATAAAACTTTCTAAAAACAAAAGGGCAAGAGCAATCAACAAACACAAACGCCCAAGGGGTTGGTTAGCATGTTGCCCTGTAGGGTCGGTTTGTACACCGAATAAGGCTTCAGGTTTTAAGGTATTAAGGGTGTTCATAGCATTGAGCGCCCTTTGGGTGTTGGTATGCCCATAGAAGCCCGGAGGATGTTCGACCGAAACAAGAATATGGGCAAAATCGGCACTTTTTATACCACGTGCCGATGGGGACGGTGTTTCTAAAATTCCTTCTCCATTGAGCGTAAAAACAGGCGCAAGAAATGCTGTTGCGGTGGGTATATGAACGCCGTTTGCCTGATCAATAAGTCTTTGTAACATTGAAATAAACAACCCTGATAGTGGTAAATTAGACCAATCGGCTGTGCTGCTCGTATGGAAAAGAATAATTTCTCCTTTGCCTAAAGGCGCATGGGTTACTAAAGGTGTACCATCTGCCAAACGTGCCCAAACATGTTTTGAAAAATTGAGAGAGGGATTTGCAAGCACTTGTTGTGAGATCGTCACGTCTTGGGGGATTGTTAGCCCGTAAAAAGGCGAGTTTTGGGCAAAAGGGGCAAGTTTTTGTGGGGTATCCCATGTCATAGCCCCATTGAGTTGGCGTGTGCCTGTTAAAAGTGTAACGGGGAGGAGGTTTTTCGAAATCATGCCCGAAATCATACTTGATGAGGGAGATGTCTCATCATCATTCTCATTATCATGAGATATAAGGAGAGGACCAGCAAAACGAATGAGTGTTCCCCCTTTTTCAACCCAAGCGCGTACTGCATCACGCGTTTTTTCCCCTAATAAAGAACCGTCAGGTGCTATGAGAACAGAAAGGGGTTGTGCCAGTAATTGTGATGCTGATCCTTCATGCAGAAAAGACAGCGGGGCGAGTGCACGCCGTAAATAAAAATCACGCCCAAGGAAAGGTGTGTTTCCAGAAGCGGTTGATAATAAGCCTACAGGGTGCAACATTTGTCGACGGTCACGCAAAAATGTTGCAGGGGCACTCATAACACCTTGAATCCGTAATGATGCAATACGGTTGCATAATTCAAGAGGTAGGTCTGTAATAAGATCGGCATGAGTGGCGTGGGCGGGTAAAGAAACAGGGATAACGGCAAGCAGATTGCCGTCTTGTGTATAAGCTCCAATAGACACATGGCGGGGCTGATCTGTTGGAAGTGCTAATAAGCGAGCAAGAATCTCTGTGTGAGGGGTGTTTGCCTCAAAGCCTTTTGTTTCAGATTTTTTTGTAAGAGGAGGGGGGGCGGTGATCGCAAAAAGAGTCTTAGAAGGGAAACGTATATCTTGCACAGACCCTAAAGCGTGAAGGGTATTACGAAAAGCAGTTTCATCAGCGTCATGATGAGGGGGCGTGATACCGTCCGTGATATAAAAAATAGCGGCAGGTGTTTTTTGTGTTTGGGCTAATGTTTTAAGGACGCGTGTCGTTGTGATACGGTCTGAGAACCATGGTTCAGGGTGGAGAGTGGTCAGCATGGCTTGCACCGTTGCTGCGGGTTGAGGAATAGGGTGTTCTGTTTGTCTTTCTCCAAAAGGAAGGGGGGCGGTAAGGATAAGAATAACAGGGTCATGCGCCTGTTCTGCTTGAGCAACAATGTTACGGGCTGTCGCTAAACGTTCTGACCAATGATCCGCGCTGAACATGTCGTTATCAATAAGAAGCAAAACAGGTCCTTGTGCTAAAGGGGAGGTGTTACGCACAAGAAAGGGGTTTGCAAACCCAATAATGAGAAAACACAACGCCGCACAACGTAACAAAAGCACCCATAGTGAGGGTTGAGCCGTTTCGTGACGGTGGCTCTGTAAAGTGTTGAGAACGGCGACTGGTGGAAAGACCTGCACCCGTGCACGCGGGGGCACAATACGCAAAAGCCACCAAACAACAGGTAAAATCAACAGCGCCCATAAAAGCGTAGGGAATTGAAAAATCATGAGGAAAAAATCATTGTAAAGGGCTACGGTTCAAAAGCGTATGAAGCATAAGGAGAGAGGGGAGGGGAGGTGTATCAGTGCGATGTTGGATCAGCGTATGCCCACAATGGGTTGTGAGAGAAGCGAGGCGGTCATAACGTGTTGCCATAAATTGGACGTAATGGTGGCGGGACTCTTGCGCTTGTGAAATCTCAAGAGGTGTTTCTCCCTCAGTTCCTGTTAAAAGGACCCGTCCATGATAGGGAAAATCAATTTCTGCAGGGTCTACGATGGAAAGCAGTGAGGCACGGGCAGGACGGTGAGCAATTTGGTTAAGACAAAAAGAAAGCTGCTCTTCTGGACAGAGAAAATCACTCGCAATGAGAACATGCCCATAACGAGGAAGATGATCGGCTAAAGGTAACGCGGGGTAATCGGTAGGGCAGGTAGTTTCTGCTGCTTCTGCGGCGTTGGCAAGTTGTAATAATCCCATAGCGAGCCGTTCGAGTGGCGGACCATGTGCAGGCAAGATCACACGAGTAGGTCCGATAAGAGAAACATGTTCTCCAGAACGCAGGAATAAAGCAGCCATGGTTAAGAGAAGAACACACGCACAATCAACTTTAAAAGGGTAAGAAGGTTCAGAACGCCACCGCATAGAGGCGGAAAAATCACACCAAAGGGCAATTGTGCGGGCAGATTCGGCTTCTCGTTCACGTACTTGGGCGTGAAAACTGCGAGCAGATTGTCGCCAATCAATAGAGGTAACGGGTTCTCCCGGTTGGGCAGGGCGGTATTGCCAAAATGTTTCACCCCATCCTGCACGGCGTAGGTGGTGTTGTCCATAAGAGAAATGTGTCGCTACCCGTTTTGCTTGTAACAATAAGCGTGGCATACGTTGAGCAAGGGCGGCTGCCGTTGTGGTTAAAGATAACGCCTCTAAGGGGGAGCCAGTGGATTTTTGGGAAAAAGTGTGATCCCTATGTTCTTTTAAGTGTTGCTCTTCAAAACGATTCCCTAAACGCCCTTTTTTAGAAAAAACCTTCCAAAAATGCCGTAAGGAGAAGAAAGGTTGCTGCTTGTGTGGTTGTTTCTGCAAGAGAGATCAACCTAAACGGTTAACAAGTTTTGTTACAATATCTTCAGGGGTAAGCCCTTCAGCATGAGCCGCAAAACTAAGCCCGATACGATGGGTCAATACAGGCACAGCAAGCTCAGCAATATCCTCTAAACAAGGAGAAAGGCGATTATGAAGAAGCGCATAAGCACGTGCGGCAAGCATGAGCGTTTGGGTTGCTCGCGGACCTGGTCCCCATGCTACATATTGGCGAATATCAGAATCAGTGGTTTGTTGTGGACGTGCTGAGCGGACAAGCTGTAGGAGAGCGTTCATAATACGTTCTCCTATCGGGAGTTCACGCACAAGAGCCTGTGTTTCGCATAGATCAAAAGCATTCATAACAGGGCGCGGGGTATAACGTTGGGCGCCTGTTGTGGCAAGTAACATGTGTCGTTCGGCTTCTTCTGTTGGAAAATCCAACGTTATTTGAAGCATAAAACGATCAAGCTGTGCTTCAGGGAGGGGATATGTTCCTTCTTGTTCTAACGGGTTTTGGGTGGCAAGCACATGAAAAGGCGTAGGTAGCGCGTGTTCAACCCCCGCAACAGAAATGTGATGTTCTTGCATAGCTTGGAGTAAAGCTGATTGCGTGCGCGGGCTTGCACGGTTAATTTCATCAGCCATGAGCATTTGGGAGAAAACAGGTCCTTTGACAAAACGAAAATGACGGCGCCCTGTTGTTTCTTCATCTAAAATTTCACTGCCTGTGATATCAGAGGGCATGAGATCGGGTGTAAATTGAACGCGACGCGTTTCTAACCCTAAAACTGTGCCGATGGTGCTGACCAAAAGTGTTTTACCTAATCCAGGCGGTCCGACTAAAAGGGCGTGCCCACCAGAAAGAAGAGTTGTCAGCACAAAACGAATGACTTTCTCTTGCCCAAAAACGACACGGGCTAATTCTTCTTGAACGCTCTTAAGCAGAGTACAAATCCGATCAGCCTCTTCTGCTTCTAAAGCGTTAGAGGGGGACGATGCTGAAGGAAAAGGATTAAAATCAATCATGAGGTGTGACATCTATTATTTTGTTATTTGGGGTATAAAAGAGGTAAAGAAACCCTATAATACGCACTATAACATGTTATATAGCCTATAAGGGATACAATACGTATGAAAGTTTTTTCAAAAATTCTTTTAAGTTTTTTTAAGTTTAAGTTTTTTAAGCGTAAAGAATTTTACGCATTTTAGAGAGTTTTTGTAATACAGATCTTTTTAAAGTTACTTTCTTATAAAATTCTCTTGTAAAATCTCCTTAAAAAGGCAGGGTGACACAATTTTTAAAAACTTTTAACATAAAGTAATAAAAAAAAACACAATTTACAATGTTTCATTGATAGGGGAAAGAGTAAAAAGATAAAGAGTAAAAAGATAAAGAGTAAAAAGATATAGCGGCGAAAGACGTAATAGAAAGAGGTAATAGAGGGAAATAGGGGTTGTAGTGGTGCAAAGCGAAAACAAACAACGTATTTTAGTTAAAGGGGCAGGGGTTGCGGGTCTTGTTACTGCGGTAACATTAGCTGAGCGCGGTGAAAACGTGACGCTTTATGATAAAGGTGGGCGTATAGGAGCAGGGGCTTCATGGATGGCTGGCGGTATGTTAGCCCCATGGTGTGAAGCAGAATCGGCACCGCCTGAAATTACAGTAAAATCTATTGAATCTATAGCGTGGTGGAAAGAGCATCTGCCCGATGTCGTCTGTGGGGGGAGTCTTGTTCTTGCTCCTGCACGTGATAAAGGGGATTTGCTCCAATTTGGGCGTAAAACGTCCCATTTCCAAGAAATAGGCACAGAAGAAATTGCCCATATGGAGCCAGACCTTGCTGGTCGGTTTCATAAGGGGTTATTTTTTCCTGATGAGGCGCATATTAACCCGCGGGAAGCCCTTTACGCGTTATTAGAGCGTTTAAAAGGGTTAGGGGGGCAGGCTATTTTTGAAAGTGTTTTACCATTAGAAGAGTCTTCATTTGATTGGGTTGTCGTGTGTACAGGACTTGATGATCGTGCACAATGCCCCAATTTGCGCGGTGTTAGGGGAGAAATGTTGCTGTTACGGTGTTGTGATATGACATTACACCGCTCTATTCGTATGCTTCACCCGCGTATTCCCATTTATATTGTGCCGCGGGATGACCATGTTTTTATGGTAGGAGCAACCATGATAGAGAGTGAAGAATCAGGCGGGATGAGTGTACGGTCTATCATGGAGCTTCTGAACGCTGCGTGGGCTTTGCATCCTGCTTTTGCGGAGGCGGAAATTCTTGAAATGGGGGTCGGGGTGCGCCCCTCATACCCTGATAATATACCGCGTGTGGTGCAAAATGGACGATCTATTTCTATTAACGGTATGTATCGTCATGGTTTTTTATTAGCGCCCACCCTTGCACGCGAAGCCGCTGAAATTATTTGCTCATAAAGTGTTACTGAAGTAGTACCTGTGCAATTTACCTATGAAGCATAAGATATTTTTATTGTGAGGCTTAAAAAAGGGGGAAATACCCATGATGACAATTTTTGTCAATGATGAAACACATACGGTTTCTGCTACAACGTTGGCGGCTTTGCTTGATGAACTTGGCTATGGTGGTGCACGTATTGCAACAGCATTAGACGGTGTTTTTGTACCAGCAACAGAACGGGCTAAAGCGACTCTTATCAACGGTGCTAAAGTGGAAGTTGTTGCCCCTATGCAAGGAGGGTAACTCTTTGGCTGTGTCAGACTCTTTTTCCGTGGATTCTTTTCTATCGGCACGTTCTTTTTATGGTCATACCCTTACGTCGCCTCTTATGTTGGGTACGGCGCAATATCCTTCTCCCGATATTTTAAGGCAAGCTGTGCTTGCTGCAAAACCCGGTGTTGTTACTGTGTCTTTGCGGCGTGAGGGGGCACGGCAGCGTGCAGGGCAAGCGTTTTGGTCTTTAATACAAGAATTAGCGGTGCCTGTGCTTCCTAATACAGCGGGATGTTATACCGCAAAAGAGGCGATAACGACAGCACACATGGCGCGTGAAGTCTTTCAAACAGAGTGGATTAAACTCGAAGTGATAGGGGAACAAGACACCCTACAACCCGATGTTTTTGGTCTAGTCGAGGCGGCTCGTGTTTTGTCACAAGAGGGGTTTAAGGTTTTCCCCTATACAACAGAAGATTTAGTTGTTGCGGAAAAACTTCTTGCTGCGGGGTGTGAAGTGCTTATGCCGTGGGGGGCGCCTATTGGGTCGGGCAAAGGGCTTAATAATCTGTTCGGGTTACGGGCTATGCGCGCTCATTTTCCCGATATTCCGTTAGTGGTCGATGCTGGGGTGGGAGTGCCGTCTCATGCGGCGCAAGCCCTAGAATTAGGGTATGATGCTGTGCTCATCAATACTGCAGTGGCTCGGGCAGGAGATCCTGTGTCGATAGCGCGTGCATTTAGTTTGGCGGTGCAAGCTGGAGCACTCGCCTATAAGGCGGATCCTATTGAATCGCGTGATATGGCGACACCTTCTACCCCTGTTGTGGGAAAGCCGTTTTTAGAATGACGAGAATAAAAAACTAAAAAATGAACACAACAACCAAAAATAAAAAAGGTAAAACATATCTACCGCAAGCCATCTACCCTATTGTTGATGCGGCTTTTTGGGTTGATCGTTTAGGGCAGGCAGGGGCGCGTTTTATACAGCTTCGCTTAAAAGAAAAACCGATGCCGGTTCTTCTTTCAGAAATTCGGCAGGCTTATCAATTCGCGCAACAATGGGGCGTCTGTTTGGTCCTTAATGATTATTGGCAAATCGCTTTAGATGAGGGGATCAATTTTGTTCATTTAGGTCAGGAAGATTTAGACACAGCAGATCTGACAACCCTTCACGCACACAATATCCAGATCGGAATAAGCACCCATAGCCACGAAGAACTTGACCGTGCCTTAACATGCGCTCCCTCTTACGTAGCTCTTGGTCCTATTTGGGAAACACGGCTAAAAAAAATGGCTTTTGGTCCACATGGCACGGCACGTTTAACAGAATGGAAAAAGCGCATAGGTTGTCTTCCCCTTGTTGCGATTGGTGGTATTACTCTTGCGCGCGTTAAGCCGTGTTTAGAGGGTGGGGCAGATTGCGTAGCGGCTGTTTCTGATTTTATCCTTAACCCTAATCCTGAAGCCCAAGTTAAAGCATGGCTTGACGCTGCAAAAATATAAAATAAAAGAACAAACAGCCTGCACCCTGCGAAAAGAGAAAAAAATACCTATGTGTGAGCAAGAGATTCCTGTCTTAGTGTTTATTTGGAGTGTTTAAGTCAAAATTAAGCAAAAAGCGCATGATGAACAGCTTGCCGTAAAGCAGGGAGAACAGAGTTTCTGAACTCTGGCGTAGACCGTTCCCATTGCCCTGTACGCCATGAAGGATGGGGGAGTGGAAAATAGCCCATAGTGAGAAACTCCTTAAAGCGGAGGGTACGTTCAAAAACGCGCCCTTGACCTAAAACATGATTTTGCGCATAGGCGCCCACGAGGAGCGTTAAGCGAATACTGGGCATAAAAGTGAGTAAACGTTGACGCCACAAAGTCGCACAAAGGGGTGACGGTGGGCGATCACCGCCTTTAGGGAGAGTCCCCGGATAACAAAAGCCCATAGGTACAAAGGCTATAAGGGCTTTATCATAAAAAAGTGATGAGTCCATATTGAGCCACTGGCGTAGGCGTTGACCCGAAGCATCGAAAAAAGGAATACCCGCTTTGTGAACTCTTTGCCCGGGCGCTTGTCCTGTAATAAGCAACCTAGCACTAGGAGAAGCATAGACAACCGGTCTTGGTGGAAATGGCAGTTGAGAGGCACATGCACGGCAATCTCTAATAGCTTCAAGCGTGCCCTCAAGTGTGCCCTCAAGTGTGATTGAAAAGGTTTGTGTGTTATAATCCGTCATTTGTGTTGATATTTGTTGGTCGTCATTTCTGTTCCTTATGTATAAAAAGTAATTCTTTCTTCTAAAATTTGAAGCGTTTTTAGGAAAAGAGAAAAATTTCTGTCTTTTTAAACGAAAAATTAAATCATAGTGAGAAAGAAATCGTTTACAGTAAATCCTAAACAAGACCGTTATTTTGATAGGAGGAGGAAATACAAAAGTGAAAAAGGCAATGAGAAGAGAAACGAGAAGAGAAACGAGAAAGGAAATGTGCCTCCCCTTGAAAAGGGCGTAAAAAATAACTATTATTGAAAGTAGAGGGTAATAATGAGGTAATAAGCCCTACTATTTTACTCTACTTGTGTATTTTTGTTAGAAATTGTGGAGTAGTGGATTATGTCATTTGGTCAAGATTATCGTTATTCTCCTGCCGCGACAGCGGGATGGAGTGAACAAATAGATGTTGGGTTACGCAATTATATGTTGCGTGTCTATAATTGGATGGCGTCAGGCTTGTTACTCACCTGTATCGTTGCCTATGCTATTGCGAATACAAGTTTGAGTGCTCTTTTTTTCAAAACGGTTATGACGCCTGCTGGCATCGTACCTCAGCCTACCTTGTTAGGGAATATAGCCATATTATCACCACTGGCTTTTGTTCTGGTTTTGTCCTTTGGTGTTTATAAACTTTCGCTACAAACGGCGCAGGTCTTGTTTTGGACTTTCTGTGCCTCTATGGGTGCGAGTATGGCAAGCATTTTTGTGGCGTATACGGGTACATCAATTGTCCGTGTGTTTTTAATAACGTCCTGTATGTTTGCGGGTATGTCTTTATATGGTTATGTCACGAAAGCGAATCTATTGCGGTTTAGTTCCTTTTTAATGATGGGGCTGTTTGGTTTGGTTATTGCTGGAGTCGTAAATCTCTTTTTAAAGAGTGCAACAGTTTACTATGTCTATAGTATTATTGGCGTTGGTCTCTTTACTGTTTTTACGGCTTTTGATACGCAACGGATACGTGTCACTTATCCGCAACTCGCTGCCTATGCTGGGCAAGAAGCACTTGCAAAAAACAGCATCTATGATGCGTTAAGTCTCTACCTTAACTTCATTAACCTATTCCAATTCCTCATACAATTTATGGGGGTGCGGAGTTCAAGCGACTAATCTTTTTCGTTTTTTACTTTTTGTTCCCACAAAGCCTTGCCCCGTAATGGGTCAAGGTTTTTGTGTTATAAAAATCCGTTTCTCTCATATTCTCTTATAAAAGAGTTTAAAAAATCTAAAAAACCGTAAAAACGGAACAATAAAAAAGAAAAGGGGAATTATGCTCATTTTTAGCTTGACTTCCCCCCCCCCATGTTATTTTAGCCTATGATCTATTCATAGCCTTTAAATTGGCAGAGAAGGCAGGAAAAACGGCAAGAAAGCAAATGGGGGTTCATAAAATGCAAAAGAACACGACGCAAGAAAACTCATCTTTAGAACAGCGTTTTATTCAAACGGTAATAGAATGGCAACATCTTGTTACGACGATTCAACTCCTAGCATTTGAGGTTAAGGACACTCTGTCTACAGATTTTACAGAAGAGCAAAATTATGAAATGCAAGCGAGGCTTAAGGCTTTGGAGGACGCTTTTGCCTTTTTGCAAGAACAAGCCTCTCACCCAGAACTGACTTTAGCGACAACAGGGACCACAAGTTCTGGTAAAAGCACATTAGCAAACTTCCTTGTTGGTGAAAGAATTCTTCCTTCTGCTGTGCAGGAAATGAGTGCAGGGCTTGTTAAAATTATACACAGTGACAAACGCCGTCTTGTCGTAAAACGTGTCGATCAAATAACCCAAGAAGAAAAAATTATTCATACGCAAGAAAATCCAACCGCAAAAGATATTAACGATCACCTTGAATCTCAGATGAACGCTTTCCGTGTTGAAGAGGAAAGTGGTAAAGAAGTTGAAGCTATTCTCTTTGAAATCACGTGGCCCATTCGTTTAGCTGAAAGGAAAAAAGAACTTGGTTTACCGGAAGGGACACAGGTAACAATTTTAGATCTGCCTGGGCTTAAAGCCGTT
>JAFVHT010000013.1 GCA_017474285.1 Acetobacter sp. | reverse complement strand
GAAAATTCACTACAAGGAATTAGCGAACCGTGTTGATTATTTCAAAGGCAAAGAACAAGGAGTTTCAGCTATGTGTGATTTGATGGAAAATTTTCTCGCTAAAAGAGAAGCAAAAGCCCTCGAAGAAGGACGTGTTGAGGGGCGCGTGGAAGGACGTGCTGAGGGACGTGTTGAAGAACAGCTACGGAGTATTAAGATTTTAATGCAAAATTCGTGACGTTTTCTTTTTATAAAAAATCCCTCTCAAGATTTTCTCACGCAAGAGGTTTTTATAAGAGGAGAAAAAAGGGCATAAAACACTAAAACCCCTAATAGCTTTGACACTATAAGGGGCTTTAATGCAACCATGAAGCAAAAGGAGTTAAAATTATGCTTGAAATATTTAATACCTTTTATACGCGCTCAATGCAAGAGAATAATGATAAAAACTTCGTTAAAAATCAATTTTTTTTTTCACAATTCTCACAATGTTTCAAGAGAGATGAGGCGAAACAGAAAAATTATGGCGTAAAGATATTTCTTTTTGTGTTCTTTTTAGATAGAATAAATATATTTTATCATTCTCATTATTGATGTAATTTAGGGGGGTATGTTTCTATCTCATTTTGACTCTTATGCTGATTCGAGTTCTGAAACTTGTTTTGACTCTCATTCTGATAGATGCTCTAAACCCTCATTAAAAGATTATCATTGGGCGGTGAAATATACGCCCGATCAAGGGAATCTTGTTGAAAAACTCTATTTACCCCTTTTACGTTGTGCTCAACGTTATGATCGTTTAACGGGGTATTTTAACGCAAAAGCTCTTTCTTTGGCAGCGCGGGGTGTTGAAGCCCTTGTCTATAATAAAGGGTATATGCGCTTAATTGTTGGTTGTACTCTCGAAGAAAACGAAATTGAGGCTATTCAAAGAGGGTTACAAGAAAGCCAACAAACAATTCTCAATACTTGCCTTGAAGAACGTTTTACCCGTATTCAACAGGAAGCCGCTTCGCTGAACACGTTGTCAGATTTGGAGTTATTGGCATGGCTTGTGAAAAATGGCTTTCTTGAAATTAAAATCGCTATTCCTTGTGATAAAACAACGAGAAAACCTATTATTGGTCATGCGATTTTTCATGAAAAATCCGGCATTGTTGAAGATACTTACCAAAATAGTGTGGCGTTTACCGGTAGTATGAACGAAACAGGCAATGGGTGGGATGGTAATTGGGAAAGCCTCAATGTGTTTACCTCATGGAAAGAGGAAGAACGCGTTGATCATGAAATTGAAAATTTTGTGAAATTATGGACGGATCAAAGTCAATACTGTAAAACAGTGACGATACCTACGGCTGTGCGAGAAAAACTTTTTACCTATTTACCCCGTGATAACGCTTTACCCGAACGCCTTAAAAATTCTCCCGATGGGGAGTTACCGAATATACACACCTTCTCTGATGAGAAAACACCTGAACAGAGTATAAATTCGCCTTTTCAAGATCCGTTACGAGCCGTTTGGGCGTTTATTCAACATGCACCTCGTAAAAAAGGCGGTGATCGGGTTGGGGCACTGACAAGCACTGTCAAACCATGGCCGCATCAATGGCGCGCTTTTTGTCGTTTATATCATGATGGTTTGTATGAAACGCATCCGCCAAAACTTTTAATAGCCGATGAAGTGGGGCTTGGGAAAACCATACAAGCTGGTTTATTATTGCGCCAAGCATGGCTTGCAGGGCGGGCACGGCGTATTCTTGTTTTAGCGCCATCGGCTGTTTGTAAACAGTGGCAAATTGAATTACGCGAAAAATTTAACCTCAATTGGCCCATTTATGATGGGAAAAAATTAGAATGGTACAAAAGTCCTTATAAGAAAGAGTGTCAAGAAGGACATATAAAAGAGATTTCACGGCAGAACTGGCTTCTTGAAGAGCGGGTTATTGTTTCTTCACACCTGATGCGTCGTAAAGATCGCGCGAAAGAATTTTTTGAAACAACCCAACAAGCATGGGATATTGTTGTGCTTGATGAGGCGCATCATGCTCGTCGGCGTGGGGCTTCGAGTAAGAAAAATCGCGGTCCGAATGCCTTACTGAAATTTATGCAACAACTCAAAAACCATACTAAAGGGTTGGTTTTGTTAACAGCAACGCCTATGCAGGTTTCCCCTGTAGAAGTGTATGATTTGCTCGCTTTACTCGGGATGCCGTTTGAATGGAACGAAACGAATTTTTTACAATTTTTTAAGGACGTTGATCAAGAAAACCCGAGTAATCAGTGTTTTAATAATCTTGTA
The DNA here is from genome assembly GCA_017474285.1 of Acetobacter sp. Lineage (GTDB taxonomy): Bacteria > Pseudomonadota > Alphaproteobacteria > Acetobacterales > Acetobacteraceae > Acetobacter. Next base: position 61,015 of record JAFVHT010000013.1, on the reverse strand, counting down.
AGTTTGTTTCAAGCCGCACAGAGAGACAGGCAAAAACACGATAGTAAAACGCTTACACAAGACGATATTCTTAAAACAATGAAGCATTTGGGTGAGGGAGAATCAGGTACAAAGGCAGGCAAAATTTTAGACGCCTTAACCGATAACGATAATCTTCGCCGCAATAAACTTGATGAGAAAGACCGTCGAATTGCTTGTGCCTTGATGAAACGCCATACCCCTATTGCGTATTTAATTTCACGCAATACGCGCGCGCTGCTCCGCCGTTATCATAAAGAGGGAAAACTTAACACGCCTATTGCCTCTAGAAATGTGGAAGACCGATTTATTACTCTTTCTGAAAAAGAACGCGATCTTTATGAAGAGGTAGAGGCTTATATTTCCAAAACTTATAACCAAGCTGAAAAACTATCTGCAAAAAAGAGGAGTTCTGTCGGCTTTGTCATGACCATTTATCGTAAACGTCTTGCGAGTAGTTTTGCGGCTTTGCGCCAAACATTAGAGACCCGTCTTGAAGCGATTCGTAATCCGCAAGCACGTCTTAAAGCAGAGCCTGATTTTTTAGAGGGAATAGATGATGAGAGTGTCGATGATTACTTTGAGGGAGAGATCGACAATGATGAAGCCAGACTCCGTATAAAAGAAAAAGATGTGCTTTATTTAGAGGAACAATCCAAAATTGAAGAATTGATTCGCCATATTCGTGATCTTCCCTTAACGGATACAAAATCCATACAACTTAAAAAAGAGTTACGCACGCTTAAGGCAGATGGGTACAAACAAGTGATGATTTTTACCCAATTTACCGACACAATGGATTTTTTACGCCAAGAGCTTGCGCAAGAACCAGACCTGAAAATTATGTGTTTTTCAGGGCGTGGCGGGGAAATTATGCAATCAAACGGGAAAGGGTGGAAATCCATTTCGCGCGATGAGGTCAAACAGCGCTTTCGTAAAAAAGAGGCAGATATTCTTTTATGTACAGATGCCGCAGCAGAGGGGCTGAATTTTCAATTTTGCGGGGCTTTGATCAATTATGATATGACGTGGAATCCTATGCGGGTTGAACAACGTATTGGGCGCGTTGACCGTTTTGGACAAGAATTTCAAACTATTCGGATTATTAACTTACATTATGCCGATACAGTTGAAGCTGATGTGTATAAAGCCTTAAGAGAGCGTATTAAATTGTTTGAAAACGTTGTTGGTGGGCTTCAACCGATTTTATCGAATTTATCAAAACGAATTGCCGATCAAATATTAGATGGGTCCCAAGTGAAGGATTTGCCCGAGCAAATTAAAGGGGATATTGAGACGCTTGAAAACGAAAAACCCTTTGATATTGATCAAACAACAGAGGATAGCCTCAATGACTTTTTACAAGAGGAAGAAGAGAAGATTCTCACAATGGAGGATCTGGATGCAATCATTAGGCGTAAGGCTTTATTACCGTCGGAAGTTTCTATAAAGCCTATGGGCAAAAGAGAATATCAATTTTCAGAACCGGGTTTGTCTCGCGCTGTGCGTGTCACAACGGATCCGATCTATTACGAAGAGCATGCGGAATCGGTTGAATTATGGAGCCCGGGAAACCCCACTTTTCCGAACTTCCCGCCTTTTGACGAAACAGAAACGCCAGAAGAGTTTACAAAACTTGCCGATATTTTGGCTAAAATCCCTTAATGTCTAAATGTGATATCTGAATTTTCTTTATAAAGAAATTCGTATGTTCATGAATATTCGTGAAAGTTCGCGAAAAGCGGTAACCCCTTTAGGGTGTGTTTAACTTACCTTCTAAAGGGAAGGTTGTTTTTTTAGAAACGCTATTGATTCTACAAGGAATAACCCGCGTCTCATGGATAAGAGTCAATAAAAGAGTAGATAGGGATACCGTGAGGAGGGATGAAAACCTTGAAACCTAAACCAAAGCCTCAAGACTAAAAGGTTAGGTTAGGGGCATCTAAAGCGATAAAAAAAGGGAATAAGAAAGAAAGTGCCAAAGACCATGAAGAGAAATCTCTTAGAGAAAGTCTTTGACACTTACATTTTATTTTTCAACGAAAGAAAAACTAGAAACCTTCACGTTCTAAACGTTTGCGCTCCATTTTACGAGCACGACGTATAGCTTCCGCCGCTTCACGGGCTTTACGCTCGGAAGGTTTTTCAAAATGACGGCGCAATTTCATTTCGCGAAAAATACCTTCGCGTTGCATTTTCTTCTTGAGTGCTTTGATAGCCTGATCGACATTATTATCGCGAACGAGAACGAACACTTATTTACCAACCCCTGTTTCATAAGACGAAATTGTTACAAAAACCCACCCTACCTCTGTATAAAACGAAAAAAGAGGCAAGAGGAAACGTACTAACGCTTTTAGTAGCGCAATTTTAGCATAATAACAAGGGGAATAATGAGGAAAATAACAAGAAAAAATATAATTTATGCCAAAGAAGTTATAAAAGGGAAGTTATAAAAGACAGGTTATGAAGAGGGAGATTAAGGAGGTTCGTATTTTGATTGTTAATTTTGGTTGTTAATAAAGAAAAACGAAGAACCTTAAAAACCTGAAAAGAAAGTTTTTATACGAGAGAGGAGAACAGAGGGGAACAAAGAGAGGAAAAAGGCGCTTTGTTTAGAGCTGGTTGCCAGAACCAAAATGCCCAGCGGGACCTTGGTTGTTCCCCATCATATTACCTCCCATTAAGCCTGAGAGGTTTTGCATGGGGTTATAACGTCCAACATTGCCAAGGATTTGTTGTAAAACGTTAATTTTACTCCCAGGCGTTGGCGTTACGTTAGAATTCATCGCAATACGGAACGAGTCTTTAAGGGCAAGTGTGCGAACACTGTTAAGGGTACCAGCGGGACTAAACTTTAAAACAACAACTTGTTGCTTAGAAAGATGGGGAAAATCCATAGGTGCTAAATGTGAAACTGTAGAAACATAAATCCACGTATTATCATCAAAAGCGCCTTTTGCTGTGGGGGAGCCTAAAAGGTCAAGCGCATCAGAGCGTGTACTGCTTCCGGGTATGAGTTGGTTATAGTCATCAGGCTCTACGAGGGAACCCTGAGGGATAGGAGATGACCGAAAGACAGCACAGCCAGAAAGTAAAAGAGTTAATGCAAAAAAGCCAGAAATGCTCTGTTTAAAAACATCTCGTCTAAAAACATGGGATAATAAATGTCTGTGTTGATAAAACTTATGTCTATAAAAAGTGAGGAGAGTTGATTTTTGAGAGAGCACACTACACCCAGTCTTTCATGATCATCAATGAAATCAATGCAATGAAATAAAAATTTCCAACGGTTTAAGAGATGTCAAATAACGGGTAAAGCAAAAATGAATCGCTTCTGTCCCAATATACCGAGTCTATATTATAGCGTTGTACCATGAGTGACAAGAACAGTAACAAGAATCGATATAAAACTTTATAATAACACGCATAAAGTCAAACATTACATTTCAATACTCATATTAAAGGGTTAAATAAACTAGAGTGGTTAAAAACTGATAGGGTGAATTTGAGGCGAGTTGAAATGACTGAACATAGTGAATTTTCCCACATTATCTCCGTGAGTCGAATCGGGGAGGAGGAAATGAGAGTCAGTGTTAATGCACCATCAGAGGCGTGTTTGCGTATTGCACGGCGTATGAATTTACCAAAAGTGCATAGGCTCTGTTGCCAGTATTATTTGCAACAAGAAGGACAAGGGGTCGTTTTAGGGCGGGGGGATTTAACGGTTGAGTTTACGCAAGTCTGTGTTGTTAGCCTTGAAGAATTTGAAGAGACGATGAGGACTTCTTTTGAGGTGCGTTTTGTTCCCGAAATAAAAGCGCGTCAAAGTTCATCTGATGCGATAGACTCTATTGATGAAATTGTTTATGACGGACACTCTATTGATTTAGGGGAAGCAGCGGTGGAGCAATTTGCTTTGGAATTAGATCCCTATCCACGGGCACCAAAATGGGTGAGTCCACAAGATGGCGCTTTTGAAGAAGGGGAAAATGTCATTTTAGAAGAGGAAAATAAGGGTCAGCATAGCCATTATGAGGAAAAAAAGAACCCGTTTGCTGCACTTGCCGTTTTGAAAGAGAATTTGAAAGGCGAATAAAAGGATAATAAGGGAGAAAGGAATCACTTTATAGTCTTGAAGGAGTGTGTAAGAACACTTGCAAGAATATAGGTTATTATGATAATCTCCTTACCCAATATCTGAATATAAAACGCTGTATTGCTGAAATGTTCTAGATGACTTCTAGGCGGCAGTGTGGTTTTTTGCATGTTATATCAACGAATAGAAAGGGTTGAGGCTTATGGCTGTACCTAAGAAGAAAACATCGCCTTCTCGCCGTGGTATGCGGCGGAGTCATGAAGCATTGCGCGTAGAGGCTTATGCGGAATGCTCAAATTGTGGCGAATTAAAACGTGTACACCATGTGTGTAGCCATTGTGGTTACTATGATGGGCGTGAAATTGTGCCTTCTGGTGATGCGTTGAAATCTGCGGTTCGTGTTTAATTTTGCGTGTTTCATTTTTTCAGAGTCGTAAACGAGAGCGTAAAGGCATCACTGGGGCTTTGTTGAAATAGCAGAGACATGAAATAGAGACATGAATCAAACTGAAATTTCAGAAACTTTACCACGTGATGGCGGGCAATCTGTTGAGGGAATGTCTGAAAATACGCTTAGTGATAAGCCTGATAATGGATCAGGTAATCCCGGTAATGGACCCGGTAATGAGGAAGTATTTACTTTAGCTGTTGATGGTATGGGCGGTGATGGGGGACCGGAAGTAGTGGTTGCAGGTCTTTCTTACGCTGCCGATCGTCATCGTGGTGCTAAAATATTGCTCATCGGTGATGAGGCACAACTTGCTCCTCTCTTGCGTCGTTATCCTAAAGTAGCTGCTATTTGCACTGTATGGCATACAGACAGCGTTATCCCTATGGATATGAAGCCTACGGCTGCTTTGCGCTTACGGAAATCGTCTATGCGTTTGGCGATGGATGCGGTTGCGAGTGGTCGCGCTAAAGGTATGGTATCTGCCGGGAATAGCGGGGCTATGCTCGCTTTGGCAAAAACCGTTGTTAAAACATTTCCGGGGATCTCGCGCCCTGCTATGGCTGCTATTAGCCCAACGCTTAAGGGTGACATTGTTATGCTTGATCTTGGAGCGAATGTCGTCTGTGATTGGCGTAATTTGGTTGAATTTGCCGTTATGGGGGAAGCCTTTGCGAAATCGGTTTTAGGTTTGCCGGCACCAACAATCGGACTTCTTAATGTTGGCTCTGAAGATCTTAAAGGTGATGAGAAATTACGTGTCGCAGCAGAAACTTTAAGAGCAAGCCCTTTATCTGATCAGTTTTATGGTTTTGTTGAAGGGCACGATATTACAGCCGGTACTACAGATGTTGTAGTTACAGATGGTTTTACAGGTAATGTCGCGCTTAAAACGGGTGAGGGTGTGCTTAAAATGGTCTCTGTGCTGTTGCGGAAGGTTTTTAGAAGTAGTTTATTATCACGGATTGGTTATTTGTTGGTACAACGTGGTTTAGAACGAATGAAAGAGTGGTTAGATCCGAGGCGTTATAATGGGGCTGTTTTTGTTGGGTTAAATGGCGTGGTTGTGAAATCTCACGGCGGTACAGATGCTGAGGGTTTTGCCGCAGCCGTCGATGTCGCTATGGATATGGTTGTTCATGGCTTTACAGAGAGTATGCGTCATCGGTTATCATGTATGGGGTCATTATTGCGTCAATAAAATTGGGTGTTTTGTCGTGTAAAAAATGTTTGTAATTAAAGTGTGTTTGTAGTAGTGAATATGATAGTGAAAGAGTGGTAATGGCGAGGCATTCGCTTTTGGTGGGGTTTGGCGGTTTTTTACCAGACCGTGTTGTCACGAATGTAGAATTAGCGTCTCAGCTAGATACATCGGATGAATGGATTAGAGCCCGTACAGGGATAGCCTGTCGCCATGTTGCTGGTCCTCATGATACAGCAACCAGTATGGGGGCTGAGGCTGCTTCTCGGGCGTTGTCTTATGCGGGTTTGTCTGCCTCTGATATTGATGTGATTTTAGTGGCAACAGCAACACCTGATCAGGCATTTCCCGCAACGGCGGTGCGTATACAAGCCGAAATCGGTATGATTTCTGGTTTCGGGTACGATATTTCTTCGGCGTGTTCTGGGTTTGTTTTTGCACTCGCAACCGCTGATTCTTTAATACGTTCTCACCAAGCGAACCGTGTTTTAGTGATTGGGAGTGAAGTTTATTCCCGTATTCTTGATTGGTCCGATCGGGGTACTTGTGTGCTGTTTGGCGATGGCGCTGGGGCTGTTATTCTTGAGGCTTCTGAAAGCGATGATCATAGGGGTATTTTATCGACACATTTACATTCAGATGGTCGTTTGAGAGATTTATTATATGTTGATGGGGCGGTTGGACAGCCTGAAAAAAGCGGAAAATTAAGAATGAGCGGACGTGATGTGTTTCGTCATGCTGTGGAAAAATTATCGTCTTCTGTTGATGAAGTTTTATCTTCTTGTGGGTTGACGCGTGATCATATTGATTGGTTAGTACCCCATCAAGCTAATATACGCATTATTGAAGCCGTGGCTAAAAAACTAGCTTTACCTGCTGATCGTGTTGTCATAACTGTTGATCGTCACGCCAATACTTCTGCCGCCTCGATTCCTTTGGCTTTAGATGAAGCGGTGAGAGATGGACGTATTCGTCAAGGGGAACTTGTATTGATGGAAGCCTTAGGCGGTGGCCTCACATGGGGAACTGCTTTAGCGCGGTTATAAAGCATTCTATAGTAAAACACCCATTATGAAAACCGTCATGAAAATATAATAAAAATATGATAAAATAAGAAAAATGTTTTATGTTTTTTGGTAAACCCCTTGAAAATAGGTTGCATAAAATCTCGTTGTTTGTTAGTTAGAGTTTACACAAGTGTGACGGGCAGTAGCGCAGTCTGGTAGCGCATCAGTCTGGGGGACTGGGGGTCGTGGGTTCGAATCCCGCCTGCCCGATATTTCCAATCGTTATGTCTTGTAGTTTTGAGGCGTTATCGTGTTTCACGCACTTTGATGATCTCTTTTCAGAGACAGTGCTGTTTTTCCCTGTCTCTTATTATATTTTATCGTATTTTTCTGTTCTTTCTCTTTTTGTCCAATTTCTCCAAAGCATATTGAGTGTTGCCATAATGGCAGGACCTAAAAATAGACCAATCAGCCCCCATGTTTCTGCTCCACCAATAATACCGAGGAGAACCCACAAAAAGGGGAGCTTCGTTGTGCCGCCGATAAGAGCGGGCCTAATAAAGTGATCGGCAATAAAAATAACAAATAATCCAATACAGAAGGTAATAATACCCGCTAGAGCACTTCCTTGAAGCAAGAGGAGAAGGGAGACGGTACCAATTGCAATAGCCGTGCAAAAAGGAATCATAGCGGCAATAGCTGTAATGACGCCAAAAAGGGCAGGGTGTGGTGCATGGGTGAGCATGTAGACAACCCCCATAAAAACGCCTTCTCCAATGCCGACAAGAATAAGCCCTTGTACTGTGCCATGGATTGAGTCAACAATTTGGCGGCTAATGCTTACACCCCGCTTGCCAAAAAAGCGGCATGAAGCCACATGACATTGCTGAATAACCGATGTGCCGTCTTTATAGAGAAAAAACAATGTTAAAATGGAAAAACAAAATAAAGTACCGCGATGGGCAATTTGTGTGCTGACTGTACGGGTGATAATTATGCCATTGTTATTAAGACTATCCAGAAGAACCGAAATATTTTTCGGGTTAGAAAGATGTGTTTTCCACCATTGTGTGATTGTGTTTTTCCCAAATGGGAGTTGGTTAATGGCTTTAGGAAGGGGAAGCCCAAACTCTTGCGTGTGTTGGAGCCAATGTAATGTGTTTTGTGCTTCTCCAATGGCTTGAAGCGTTAAAATAGTGAGAGGGATAATAAAAATAAGCGCCATAGCCGCTGTAAAAAGGAGGGGTAATACAGAATTTTTTGCAGCCTTAGGCCATTTGATACAAGCACGAATATAGAGGGGCCATGTAGCAATAGCAAAAACAGTACCCCACGCTAAAGCGGGAAGAAATTTTTGCAGAGTGTAGATGGCCGTAAGAATAATGCAAAGCCCTAAAAAAGTACGGGCTATTTGTTGTCTTTGTTGATAGTGTTGGTTGCTTTTTGTGTTATAAACGCAGTTTGATGTTGTTTTACGTTTGGAGGGCAATGGCATCTCGTGGTGTTCTTTCAAACGTTTTTATTGGGGTGCCGTGGGCTCGTTTCTCATAAAGGCTATCATATACTGTTTTTTTGAGGGGAGGAATATAGAGGTACCCTATATGTTTATGAGGGAGGATAGAGAGAAACGCTAACAGCCTTATATTTTATATGCTTTATATTTTATATGGAGTCTATGTGGTTATTTTATGGGGGCTTTATTTGTCAATGTCTTACTCCATGTTTTATAGTGTTTTACGCAAGTTTTGTCCATGATTAGAAATTTTCTTATCGTCGGTGGTTGGACGATGCTCAGTCGTCTGCTTGGTCTTGTGCGTGATCAGCTTTTGGCGGCTTGTATGGGGGCAGGGTTTGCGCAAGATGCCTATCAGGTTGCGGTGCGTTTACCGAATATGTTACGCCGCCTTTTTGGAGAGGGGGCTTTTAATGCCGCTTTTGTCCCTTTGTTTTCTGAAGCTATGGTACATGAAGGGGCTGTAGAGGCAAGGCTTTTTGCAAGACATGTGCTCGGTATTATGCTTGTGTGGCTGGTGGTGCTCTGTGTTATTGGTGAACTCATCATGCCGCAGATTTTGCGGGTCATTGCTCCCGGGTTTGCGTATGAAGGGGCACGTTATGATCTTGCCGTTTACCTCAGCAGAATTACTTTTCCCTATTTTGTGTTGATTTGTGCGGCCGCACTTGTTGCGGCGGTGCTCAATGGTCTTCATCGTTTTACGATGGCCTCTGCTGCCTATTTAGCTTTTAATGTGGTTGGGATTGGTGCTATTTTTATAGGCGTTTGGTATGGTCCGAGCGTGGCTATCGCAGCGGCTTGGGGGGTGACATGTTCTGGTGTTGTACAGCTGGGTTTGCTTTTATGGGCGTGTACGCGGGCTGGTTTTCCGCTGATGCCGCTTTGGTCGTTGTCAACACCGCGTATCCGATTATTATTACGGCGTATGGTTCCCGGGTTGGTGGGGAGTGGCATTAGCCAAATTAACCTGACAATTGATACCATTATCGGTACTTTACTCCCTACGGGGAGTGTTTCTGTGATGTATTTTGCCGATCGTATTAACCAATTGCCTCTGGGTGTTTTAGGAGCCGCTGTTGGAACAACCCTTTTACCCGTGCTGGCCAAACACCTTGCTGCAGGTGAAAATGGTGCCGCCCATGCTGTACAAAATAGGTCCATTGATTATGTTTTATTGCTGACATTACCCGCGGTTATAGGGCTGATGGTTTTGTCTGATCCTATTATGATGGTATTGTTTAGACATGGCTCTTTTAGTACACATGATGCAATTCTTTCGGCGCAATCTTTGCGTGCGTATGCGTTGGGGTTGCCGGCTTTTGTGATGGTGAAAGTTTTAACACCAGCATTTTTTGCACGAGGTGATACGCGTACGCCTGTTTATATAGGAATATTGGTTTTGGTTGTTAATCTCATACTGAATTTGATATTGATGAAACCTTTAGCCCACGTCGGTCCTCCTCTTGCGAGTAGTCTTGCAGGCATGTTGAATGTTGGTGTTTTGTTTTTCTTGTTATGGCGTAACGCGGCCCTTGTCATACCCGTTTCGATGATACGACGATTGGCCTGCGTTTTTCTTGCGGCTCTTTTGATGGGTGGAGGAGTTGCGGGTATGTGTTATTTGTTGCCTATGCCAGAAAATTTTATAAAGCAAGTTTTTTGGTTAGGGGGTGTTATTGCTTTTGGGGCTGTGAGTTATCTTTTTTTATTGGTGTTGTTGCGTGTTTTTAAAATGGCTTATGTGCGCGCTATAGTGCAACAATATGTGTTGGGTCAATCCTCAATGCAAAAGTAACGCTGATGAAACATGTTGTTTTAGCTCATGAAGTCGATTGGCATACATGGCGTTCTGAAACGCGCCTCTGTCTGCATGAACAAATTGCTCCAGACGCTATACAATGGCGGGTGAGAGAAACGGAAGACGACTTCGATAAATTAGGCGAATCAAGCGAAAGGATTTCCTCTAAAAATACAACAAGTGAAGAAAAAATAAGCCTACCCCGTATAAACTTACCTCGTGCTTTGATGCAGGATTTGATGATTTTACTGCAATCATACGATCCAGATCGTTTTTCTTTAGCGTATCGGCTTGTTTATAGAAGCCTTTATGAGGGGCTGACACGTCAGGACATAAACGATAGTGATAGAGTGCTTTTGAAAGAACATGTGCAGGATGTTCTTCAAGAAACCTATTCTTTTAGAAAGATATTTTCAGAATTTGTTGCCTCACGGGAGCGGCAGAAACTTCCTTACGAGAATAAAAATTATATTATTGAAGCTAATGCAAGTTTTTGCAAAGCGCGTTGCGCGTATCTTTGGGAGGTTCAAACACCCTATAGGCGTATGCTTTGGAATGGCACTAAATTATTTTTCGGACCAGGAGAAAGACAAAGCCCGCATGTGACTGCACAGCAATGGCAAGCAGACGGGGAAGGGATTTGGCGTGAGGGGTTTTATCCTCATCAAGTGTTATTACCTTCGCGTGAAAGAGTCAAAGAGGCTGAAACTTTACCAGAGCTTGCAGCGGCTGCCATGGATTGCCGTGCTTGTGAGTTATGTGGACCCGCGTTTAGAACAGTGTTTGGGGTTGGGCAAGCATTTTCTCCGATTATGTTTGTTGGAGAACAACCTGGCGATCAGGAAGATAGGGCAGGGGTGCCGTTTGTTGGACCAGCTGGGCAGTTACTTGATCAAGCCTTAAACGAAGCGGGGATTATTCGTGCGGAGAATTATGTTACTAATGCGGTTAAACATTTTCGATTTATCCTCAAAAATGGGAGAAGACTACACCAAAAACCAGAAGAAAGGCATATTACTGCTTGTTCTCCGTGGTTAGAAGCCGAACGCCGCCTTGTAAAACCCAAAGTGATCGTGATGTTAGGCGCAACAGCGGCACATAGTTTGTTTAAGCGTTTCGTAATCATTTCACGTGAAAGATCACGTACGCTTTTGATTGAAAACGATGTTAAAGGGGTAGTAACAGTCCACCCCTCCTATTTACTGCGCTTACCTGATGAGCGTGCTAAACAACAGGAATATGAGCGTTTTGTCAGCGATCTTGCTTTAGCCAGAAGTTTAGTTGAGCTCTAGAAAAAATGAGAAGGCTCTATTTTATAGACCCGCAAGAAAACGTTCTGCATCAAGGGCGGCCATACAACCTGTGCCAGCAGCGGTTATAGCCTGACGGTAAATTTTATCTTGCACATCACCCGCCGCGAAAATACCCGGGATAGAGGTTTGTGTGTTTCTTGGGGTTGGAAGCACGATATACCCTTCCGAATCAAGGTCAAGTTGTCCCTTAAAAAGATCCGTTGTTGGGGTGTGACCAATAGCAATAAAGACACCATCTGTGGGGAGAACACGTTGAGTTTTGTTTTGCGTGTCTTGTAAAACAACGCCCGTCACAACAGGCGGGGTACCCTCTGAAAGAATATCCTCTATAACACTATTCCAAACGACGCTAATTTTTTCTTCTTTAAAGAGGCGTTCTTGGAGGATTTTTTCTGCCCGTAATGAGTCACGTCGATGAATAAGGGTTACATGGGTGGCATGGTGTGTGAGGTAGAGTGCTTCTTCTACAGCGGTGTTACCCCCCCCAACAACCACAACATTTTTACCGCGATAGAAAAAACCATCACATGTTGCGCACGCTGAAACACCGGCACCTTGTAAACGTTTTTCATTGGGAAGCCCTAACCAACGAGCTTGTGCGCCTGTGGCAATAATCACAGCGCGGGCAGTATAGGTTGTACCAGAATCTCCTAACAAATGAAAAGGGGGACCTTGATTGAACGTTACAGAAGTAATGAGGTCATGTTCAATAGAGGTTCCCATATGAGCGGCTTGTTGGCCCATTTGGTCCATAAGCCACGGACCTTGGATCGCTGTCGCAAAGCCCGGGTAGTTTTCTACCTCTGTTGTAATAGTGAGTTGCCCGCCTGGTTGTAAACCCGTGACAAGAACAGGTGCAAGATTGGCACGTGCCGCATAAATAGCAGCCGTATAACCCGCAGGACCAGAGCCAAGAATAAGTAAATCTGTTGTAAGTGTTTTAGACGTGTTAGACATGGAAAGAGGTTGGATCCCTAAAAAAGTGAAAAAGAGTAAAGAAAACAGACGTAAAAATAATAAAGTCTCTTAAGAAGTAAAATCACATTTTACGGGTTAAGACAATGTGTAAGCGTATAAGCAGGCACAAACAGGCTTATCTCTTTCGTGTAAGGGGTGTGTTTGTTATAAATACTGATTTGAATATTTTTAATAGTTTAGGGTTTTTACCGAGGTTAAAAAAATAGGATGATGACGGAGGTTGTAGGGGAAAATTGCGTTATAAAAGGTGTTGTTCCAGCAGAGGTTAGCGTCATTGTTCCTTGTTATAACGAGGTTGATAATATTAAGCCTGTTGTTATGGCGTTACGGCGTGTTTTACAGGATTATGCGTGGGAAGTGATTTTTGTTGATGACCATTCCCCTGATGGGACCATTCAAGCCGTGCGTTCTTTAGCGCATGATGATTGTCGGGTACGCGGTTTATGCCGTATCGGTCGTAAAGGACTTTCTTCGGCAGTGATTGAGGGTGTTATGGCGTCTTCTGCACCGATTGTGGTGGTTATGGATGGAGACCTTCAACACGATGAAAAGCAAATTCCTTGTCTTATTGAGGCTGTACAAAAAGGGTATGATCTCGCTGTTGGCAGTCGTCATGTCGAAGGTGGAGATAATGGCGGTTTAGCGAATGCTTGGCGGCGCGCTTTGTCTGATTATGGTAATCTTTTAGCCAAATCTATGTTGCCCGTAAAACTTTCAGATCCCATGAGTGGTTTTTTTGCTATTCGGCGTGCTGTGTTTGAAGAAGCTGTCCCTCATCTGTCAGGACGCGGGTTTAAGATCTTGGTCGATCTTGTGCTCTCATCATCGCGTGCCTTTCGCGTGCAAGAAGTGCCCTATATGTTTCGTTCTCGTGTATCGGGAGAAAGTAAACTTGATGTGTTCGTCATGTTTCAGTTTCTGGGGCTATTGATTGATCACTTTTTTCACGGGTGGTTTCCTGTTCGATTTTTGGTCTTTTGTGCAGTTGGTTTGGTCGGGTTAGTCGTTAATTTTGCTGTTATGTATGGTATTGCGTTTATAGGAGTTAGCGCTTTATGGGCACAACATAGTGCGACATTTGTTGCCATGATCGTTAATTTTGTTTTAAATAATCATTTCACATATCGTGATCGACGTTTAAGAGGAATACGGTGTTGGATAGGGGTGGTGCTTTTTATCCTGATCTGTACCGTTGATGTGGTGGCGAATGTGGGTATTGCCCAAGTTTTGTACGATCAACAAGCTCTATTAGATGGGGCAGGGATAGCGGGAGCTGTCTTAGCGGTTGTTTGGAATTATGCGTTGTCGAGCACATTTGTTTGGCGTGAATAAGTATTTATCTAGGTGGTTTAGTAAATGGTTGAGTCAATATGCTAGGAATTGGCCTCGTCACCCTAGTCATTGGCTAAGCCGTTATTTTCTTTGGTTGGGGATATTGGTTGCTGTAACAGGGCTACGTTGGGTGTTGGCCGCGTATGTGCCTTTATCACCTGACGAGGCATATTATAGACTATGGGCATTAGCACCTGCTGCCGGGTATTTAGATCACCCTCCTATGGTGGCTTTGTGCATGCGTTTAGGTATGCTTATTGGGGGGGATACGGCATTCGGTTTGCGATTTATGGCGCCTGTTCTTATGGCTCTGAGTAGTCTTTGTCTTGTGGCGGCGGTTTCTGTTTGGTTAGGGCGTGAGGAAGGACGTGCTGCGGGTGTAGGCTCCGCTATTTTGTTTAATGCTACCCTTGCCATAGGGATAGGGGCGATGATTATGACGCCCGATACACCGCTTATTTTCTTTGTGTCTGTGATATTATGGCTGTTGTCGTGCTTGTGTGCGAGAGGATCTATGAGAGAATCAGGGTGGTTATGGTTAGGGATCGCTTTTGTCGCAGGATTGGCATTAGACAGTAAATATAGCGCAGCTTTACCCATTATAGGAGTGGGGATCTGGATCTGTTTATCGTCTGAAAGTCGGCGTTGCTTACGAACGATATGGTTATGGTTGGCTATAGCATTGGGGGGAGGCGTGATCTCCCCGGTTCTATGGTGGAACGCAACGCATCATTGGGCAAGTTTTCTTAAACAAGGCGGGCGCGTCGGTAATTGGCATCCGGCGCAAGCGCTCAAATTTATGGGGGAATTGCTGGGCGGACAAGTGGGACTAATGACCCCGCTTATTTTTGTGCTCTTTATTGGTGGGTGTGTATGCTTATGGCAAAAAAGAGATCGTTTTTCTGTTCTTTTGTTATGTACAATTTTGTTTCCTCTTTGTGTTTTTATACAACACGCAATGGGTGCAAGGGTGCAAGCAAATTGGCCTCTTGTTATTTATCCAGCACTTGCATTAGCGGGTGCATGTTGGTATCCTCGTTGGTGGTTTTACGCACCTGTTTTAGGTATTTTGTTGACATCTGTGGTGATTGGGCAGGCTTTGTGGGCGCCTTTACCGCTTTCGCCTCATAGAGACGTTATGGCGCGGCAAGTGGGTGGGTGGCGCAATTTTGCGAAAACCGTTGATGTCGTTGTTCCTTTGGGTTTACCTATTATGGCAGATGATTACGGGCTAGCAAGTGAATTAGCCTTTTATATGCCGCAACAGGGACCAAAAAAACGGGTAGTTGTGGCAGTGGGGGCACGATGGCGGTTATTTACTTTGCCGCATCCAGCGTGTGGTATGCAAGGCTATCTTGTGCGTAGTCATAGAAGAACAGACCAACCTTCTAAAGCTTGGTTTGATGTTTCTAAAAAGCTTTTTGTTTCATTAGAACGGAGGCAAAAAGGGGTTATACTCGATCGCTATGCTTTATATCGTGTTAAACTTCATTGTGAGGGGAAAAAAGTTTCTGTTTTGGAGGCAGCGCGTCTTCCTTCTCCTTTAATGGGAGTGTTATAAAGCATGGTATTTCCTAAAACAAAGTGACAACCTTATAATAAGATAGAAACCGATAACAAGACGGATAAACACGATGATCTCACACAAACAAAAAACGATAGCCATTCAGATGGATCCATTGGAACATATTGATAGTGAGGCTGATTCCACTTTTGCTCTTATGCTTGAAGCGCAAGCGCGCGGTCATGCTTTGTTTGTGTATCATGTTGAGAGTCTTACATTAGGCGTTCAGGATAATGAGCACGGCGCGCAGACGCAACTTACCGCTTTTATGCAGCCTGTGACAGTACACCGTCATAAGGAAAAATTTGCTGTTTTTGCCGATCCTTTTTATCGCTCTTTAGGAGAAATGGATGTTATTTTGATGCGCCAAGATCCTCCCTTTGATATGGCATATATTGCAGCAACCCATATGTTGGAACATGTGCATGGGATTGGTCCTCACAAGGCGTTGGTTGTCAATAACCCTCGTTGGGTGCGGGAAAGTCCAGAAAAATTATTTGTGATGAATTTTCCTGACCTTATGCCACCAACACTTGTAACGCGCGATAGAACTCAAATTGACGCTTTTCGTCATCAGTGGCGGGATATTATTATTAAGCCGTTGTTTTATAGTGGGGGCAAAGGTGTTTTTCGTATTCGTGCAGAAGATCAAAATTTAAACGCTTTACTCGAAATGTATTTTGCACATTCGCGTGAGCCTTTGATGATTCAGCGTTATGAACCCGCTATAGTTCATGGGGATAAACGTGTTATTTTGGTCGATGGTATGCCGATTGGGGCGATTAACCGTGTTCCGTCGGAGGCAGATCATCGCTCTAATATGCATGTAGGCGGTGTGCCTCACCCTGTTGCATTGACAGAGCGCGATAAAGAGATATGTCAAAAAATTGGTCCGTTTTTGCGGGAACATAATCTCATTTTTGTAGGGATTGATGTTATTGGGGATTATTTAACGGAAATCAATGTAACATCTCCAACAGGGTTGCAAGAGTTAGAACGCTTTAGCGGTGTAAATGGCGCTGGGTTGATATGGGATTGTATTGAAGGTAAACTCGATGACTCATATAAAAACCTTGACGATTAAAAAGAGAGAAATATAGGTAAAACAATGACTTATCCAGAGAGAGTGAAAACCGATCGCGTAGAGAGATCACCTTCGCGTTTTTCAATGAGTACAGAGACTGTTAAGCGTGCCTATCGTCGTTGGGCAAATGTTTATGATGTAGGATTTGGTTCTATATCGCGTTTTGCGCGTTTGGGGGCGGTAAAAGCGGTTAATGGTTTGCCCGGATCTGAAGTGTTGGAGGTTGGTGTTGGTACAGGGCTTGCCTTGCCTTATTATAATGAGTCCAAGTTTGTTACGGGGATAGATCTTTCGACCGATATGTTAGCGCATGCGCGTAAACGGGTACAAACATGTGGATGTAAAAATGTGCGCAATTTATTGGAAATGAATGCTGAAAATACATCTTTTGATAATGCTTCTTTTGATATAGCTGTGGCCATGTTTGTTGCATCTGTTGTGCCGCATCCTCGTCAATTATTGCAAGAACTTAAGCGTATTGTAAAACCAGGGGGCTATATTCTCTTTGTAAATCATTTTCTGGCTGAAAAAGGTGTAAGGCGGGATATTGAATACGCTATGGCACACGCTTCCCATTTATTAGGCTGGCATCCAGATTTTGCAATGGAAACTCTTTTGCCACCTGAGGATATAGAACGTGCTTATATACGCGCTATGTTCCCAATGGGGTTATTTACGTTAGTAACATTAGAAAATTGTCCCCGTTAAAATATTCCTATAAAAGGGCAAGTTTTTAACGGGTTTGTTGTAGTGCAGAAAGAAACCATTGGCTTTGGTTAGAAGGGCGAACAAA
This sequence comes from Acetobacter sp., assembly GCA_017474285.1. Classification (GTDB taxonomy): domain Bacteria; phylum Pseudomonadota; class Alphaproteobacteria; order Acetobacterales; family Acetobacteraceae; genus Acetobacter. Next base: position 43,864 of record JAFVHT010000013.1, on the reverse strand, counting down.
AGTCCACACTTCAGTAACAGTTGTAGGGTGTGTTGAGCTTCCATGAACAACTTGCCCTAAAACATCTGTGGTTAGGTCAACCAGACTATAACGCATGGCAACAGTGGCATAGGTGGTCCCATTTTCAACCCATGCTTCTGAAAGATCGCCCTGGAGAAATCGTACATCTGAGACGATATTGCGCAATCCTTCACGCGTGAGCGTAGAGAGTTGCTCACGAAAATAGGCAACCATTTCAGGCGTTGCCATGTGTTGCATAGCGGGAATATCTTGTTGATTCCATGCCGTTTGAATATCCATCAAAATTTTCTGAAAACTTTGGTAATCTGCCGCTGTAATTTGGGAAATTGTACCACGCTGCTGCGGAACAGTAAAAGTGTTCGTTTTTAGACGGAAACGCTTTATGAGCCACATGATTAGAACAACAACAAGCCCGATTTGAATCAAAAAGCCGATAAAACTCAAAAACCCATGAAGACCACCGACGAGACCATGACCACTGAGCAAGCCAAATAATCCTGCGCCAAGAAAGCCACCAACAAACCCTGTTAAAAATGGATGACGATTTTGATAAGGAACACGGCTTTGAGGAGGCGTAAACCTCATGGGGTTAGAAAAATGTACCGTAGAGGGTGGCACTCTTGGCATCATGGAACGTTCTATTGGTGCCGTTATATGAGGTGATGTGCGTGTAGGGGTTGGGATTTGCCACGTTCGATGACCACGGCTTCCTATAGACATACCTTGCCCCGGGCGAGCTTCTGCATAAGGAACCCAAAAGCCACAAGTAAATCCAAATGTCAGATTTGTAGCAAACAAAAAAGAAAATGTTAAAGAAAGAAAACGCTTTTTGAACAGAACACAAGCCTCCAGTTTTTAAGCACCAGCAAGGTTAAGAGCGTCTACTCTTATTGTTGGGGCATCAACACCAAAACGGAACGATAAATCATGAGCAAGAGTCATAGAGGCAAAAATCTCTCGTAAGTGCCCGGCAAGAGTAAATTCTGTAATCGGTTCTGCAATTTGTCCGTGGCGGATCATAAAGCCGGTGGCCCCTCGACTATAATCTCCTGTGAGGAGATTAACAGCACTTCCCATCATTTCAGTCACATAAATGCCTTCGGTAATATCGCTCATCAATTCTTGAGGGGAACAAGTGCCCGCTTCAAAAAAGAGATTCGTTGCCGAAGGGGTGGGCGGACCGTGGAGGCTTCGCGCTGCGCGTGCATTGCTTTGTAGTCCCAATTGGCGTGCGCTGCGGCTATCAAGAATCCAAGTATTGAGCACGCCATCTTGTACTAAATGGAGGGGAGCAATTGGTAGCGCTTCTCCATCAAAGGGACAAGAGTGTAAGCCGCGCATACGATGAGGGTCATCTGTAATATGAACACCTTGCGCAAAGATTTTTTGCCCTAAAGAGTCTTTTAAAAAAGACGTGCCACGGGCAATAGCCGCTCCGTTAATCGCACGTATGAAATAACTCAAAAAACTTGAAGCAACACGGGGATGAAAAACAACAGGATAATGTCCCGTTCGCGGACGTGTCGGATTAAGACGTGCGACCGCTTGTTGTCCAGCGTTATGTCCCAAAACAGCAGCTTCTGTTAAATCTTCTAGCCACACAGTTTGGTGATAGTCATAATCCCGCTGCATGTCTTGACCTGTACCGGCAAGAACACAAACAGAATTAGCGTGAGAGGTTTTATAATAGGTTCCAGTAAAACCAGCAGAGGTAGCAAGGGCTATTTGCGTTCTATGCCATGAAGCGCTACTGCCTGCACTATTGGTTACCCCTGTAACAGCAAGGGCAGCGTTTTCTCCATGACGCGCGCGTTCTAGTAAATGCACTGTACTTGGTTCAACAGGATCTTCTAAAGCGAGTGTGTTGCTCTCAAACACGCCTGTAAGGGCTTGTGGTGCAAGCCCTGCATAGTGGTCCTCTGGCAAAATACGTGCCATAGCGATCGTACGTTCAACAAAATCCTTAAAACGGCTAGGGTCAATAGTTGTTGTAAAAACAGTAGCGTTTTTTTTGCCAACAAAAACTCTGAGTTCAAGCCCTTGGCTTTCAGAACGTTCTAATGTCTCTACAACATCGTTCCGTACATCAACATTAACGGCGGTGCCAGAAAGAAAAAGGACATCAGCTGCATCGGCGCCAGCGCGTTTTGTGTGGTCAAGGAGATCAGAAAGAAGATTTAAAAGATGTGCTGTCACGCTGCAAGTATTTCCGTTATGGTGTCAAGCGAGGGGATTTTATAAATAGGCCCAATAGCGGAAAGTGTGGGGGTACCTGAAAATATAGCAGTTGCAACACGGCATATATCGTCTGTTGTGACAGCATCAATATGGCGAATGGTTTCTTCTATTGGAATAACGCGCCCAAAATTCTGTAATCGACGGGCAATGCGTTCACAGCGATTACTCGTACTTTCAAGTGACATGAGGAGTGAAGCTTTGAGTTGTGCTTGTGCGCGTGTTAATTCCTCATGATGGACGTGTCGTTGTACTTTACGTAACTCTTCTAAGACAACAGGGAAAAGTTCAGCACATTCTTGCTCTCCGGTGCCTGCATAAATCCCAAAAATTCCGCTATCCTTAAAAGATGAGTTGAAAGAGTAAACAGAATAGACTAAGCTTCGTTTTTCGCGGACTTCTTGGAAAAGGCGTGAGGACATTCCCCCTCCTAACAAAGTAGAAAGAAGTAATGTGCTGTAATAATCCTTACTTTTATACTCTATAGAGGGAAATCCAAGTAAAATATGCGCTTGATCTAACTCTTTTTCTTGACGAAATTCTCCACCACGATAACACGCAGGGACAGCCGTAGGGAGGGAAGAGGTTTTGAGATCAGCAAAAGAAGCCTGAACTTTTTCCACAACGGCGTCATGGGTTAAATTGCCTGCAGCTGCAATGATCATATTCTCCGGTGTATAATGTGTCGCCATATAATGGGTAAGCGTTTCTCGCGGCATTGTACGGACTAACTCTTCCGTGCCAAGGGTCGGGCGTCCCATAGGTTGAGAAGGAAAAGCAGTGCCTTGAAAATAATCAAAAACAATATCATCAGGCGTATCGTTTGCTTGTCCGATTTCTTGTAGAATAACACCACGTTCTCGCTCAAGTTCTGTCGAGTCAAAAAGGGAATGCGTTAAAATATCACCAATAATATCAATACCAAGATCCAAGTTTTCTTTTAAGAGTTTGACATAAAAAGCCGTGTGCTCTCGTGCTGTATAGGCGTTAATATACCCGCCGACATTTTCAATTTCTTCAGCAATACGGAGTGCTGTTCGGTTTTCTGTGCCTTTAAAAGCCATATGCTCAAGAAAGTGAGAGACACCATTTTCTTCTGCGGTTTCATGGCGTGTACCAGCCGCAACATAGGCACCAAAAGTAACGGTTTCCGTATGTCTCAAATGTTCTGTTACAACAGTCAAACCAGATGAGAGACGGGAAAGCTTCACAGAGTTTGTCATAAGTATCCTTTTATGAATGATGGGTTAATGATGATGTTTTTGATGCTGTACTGCTGTGTGTACAGCATCTTTAATAGAGTCCTCACAGGCAGGAACAACATGATAGCGTTCCTGACGATGAAAGAGGTCCGCCATGTGGGGAGGAAGGGGCGGGTGAACACCTGTTGCAGCAATAATGGCTTCTGGGAATTTAGCAGGATGGGCGGTAGCTTCTGCAACCATAGGAATAGCTTTTTGTTGGAAACGACGCCCGGCAACAATACCAATAACGCTATGAGGATCCGCTAAATAGCTTGAGCGTTGATAGAGATCGCGTATTTCAGTTTGGGTTTGCTCATCTTCTAAAGCAAGGGCAGAAAATAACGCAGTCGCATTTTCCCAAAGCGTATGTGGTACCTTCATGTGCCCACTTGTACGGAAATGAGTCATGATGTCTGCGCATGCCACAACGTCACGATCAAGCAGTTCACATAAAAGACGTTCAAAATTCGATGAAACCTGAATATCCATAGAGGGAGACAGGCTAGGAATAACATTTTGAATCGTCATGTCATTGGCATTGATAAAGCGTGAGAGAATATCATTGCGGTTTGACCCGATACAAAGATGCTGAATAGGAAGCCCCATACGGCGCGCCGCCCATGCGGCAAGAATATTGCCAAAATTGCCTGTTGGTACGGCAAAAGAAACTTCACGATCTGGAGCACCTAAAGTAAGGGCAGCCTGTACATAATAAGGGATTTGTGCGGCAATACGTGTCCAATTGATAGAGTTGACAGCAGAGAGATGCATGTCTTGACGGAATGGAATATCTGCAAAGAGGGCTTTTACAAGGTCCTGACAATCATCAAAAGTGCCTTCAACGGCAAGATTCGTAATATTGGGTTCGATAACAGTGGTCATTTGGCGACGTTGTACTTCCGACGTGCGTCCTTTAGGGTGCAAAATAACCACAGAAAGCCGCTTGCTTTTACGGCAAGCCTCAATGGCGGCAGAACCTGTATCTCCCGATGTGGCGCCAACAATCGTGGCATAGTCATTGCGTTGGGTGAGTACGTAGTCAAATAAAGGGGCGAGAACTTGTAGAGCAATATCCTTAAAAGCGAGGGTAGGACCATGAAAAAGCTCTTGTACAAAAAGATCAGTGTCAATTTGTGTTAAAGGGGCGATAGCCGGGTGATCAAAGCAAGAATAGGCTTTTGTACAAATCTTATGGAGCGTTTCAAAATCAATATCGGGCGCTGTAAATGGCACCATAACACGAGCCGCTAATTCAGGATAGGAAAGCCCACGTAAAGATTTCCATTCTGAGGGAGAAAATTCAGGCCATGTTTCGGGCAAATAAAGACCGCCATCAACAGCAAGTCCTGTTAGTAAGACGTCGGAGAAAGAAAGAATAGGGGCTTTTCCACGTGTAGAAATATAGCGCATCAAAAGTATATCCTTAAAGAGCGAGCTGTCTTTAAGAGGTTATAAGAAATAAGAAAACATCTTTCAATAAAACAATAGAAAAACAGAGTTTAACATGTTGCGTGAGTATATTTGATGAACCTCTTGTAGAGAAACACTTTATCACTTTTTACGGATGGTTTTGTAGTTGCGTGTTGCATAAAAATAGAGGAGGCGATAAACGCGCTTAAAGGCTTTGTTACTTAATTTAATAAGTGTACATTGTACAAGCGCAAGAGCGTGAACAATAAAAATAATAAATCCTTACTCGTTTAATAATCCTATACGAGAAACATTATAATTTTTTATAATAATATCTGTTGTTTATCAGAACTCGCGCATTGGAGTCGTTTACTCATTGTCGTTGAGAAAAACGATCGTCAAAACAACATAAGGGTTAGGTTTTGTTATAAACACATCATTTTGATGATAACGGAGTGGCTTTTGATAGAAAAAACGGGTGGCGGGTCTAACAATATGCCTAAGAATGCAAAATCTGAGAGCATAAAATCTGAAACCTTCAAAACAACACCGCCGATTGCCTCTAAAGACATTACGCCTGCTATGCAACAATGGCAGGCGCTCAAGGCTGAAAACCCCGAAGCTCTTTTATTTTTTCGGATGGGGGATTTTTATGAGCTTTTTTTTGATGATGCCGTTACCGCTTCAGCTGCCCTTGATATTACGTTAACGACGCGGGGTCATAACGCCGATAAACCAATTGCTATGTGTGGTGTGCCTGCTGGTGCGGCTTCTGCTTATTTGGCGCGGCTTATTCGTCGGGGTTTTCGTGTCGCTGTTGCTGAACAGACAGAAACGGCAACACGCGGGCGTTCTCCGAGTGGGAAGCCGTTGACCCGTTCGGTTGTGCGTGTGGTTACACCAGGAACATTAACAGAAGAGGAATTATTAGAGCCCGGGCGTGCTAATTTTCTTTTAGCGTTGGTTCAAGCGACTCCAGTGCAAAAAAGAGGCAAAAAGGGGGAGCACAAAGAGCCGCACAATCAAACTATAGAATATGGCGCTGCATGGATTGATGTTTCGACGGGTTTATTTGAAACCATGCGCGTTAAACAAAGTGCTTTATTAGCGATGCTCGGTCGTTTAGATCCAGCAGAAATTCTTGCTGAAAAAGAAATTGTACTCCCTGACTATGAAAACCGCTGTGCTCATTTTGAGAGGAGTGTCACTGTTGATACCGCCCGGCAGAAATTAGCTAGTATTTTTAACGTCGCGAGTCTTGAGGCTTTTGGCACGTTTTCTGACGAGGAATGTTGTGCAGCGATGTTAGCCATAGAATATATTCAGCGGACACAATCGGGGAAATTACCGCGCCTTACACGCCCTGTTACACAAACAGATGCGCGTATTATGGGGATGGATGCGGCTACACGGGCGAGTCTTGATATTTTACGTGCGCGTGATGGGGGAGATGAGCACACATTATTTGCTGCGGTTAATCGAACAGTCAGTGCATCGGGTGGGCGACAATTAGCCGCTTGGTTGGCAGCGCCTTTAACGCAAAAAACATTGATTACACAACGCCAAGAGGCTTGGTGTTTTTTAAGGGAAGAGGGCTCTATTTGTAAAAAATTACGTGAGGTGTTGAAAAAAACGCCTGATATCATGCGCTCTCTTGGACGGTTATCGATTGGACGGGGACAACCACGTGATTTAGGCGCTATAAAAGAGGGGTTACACATTGCCCGTCAGGCAAAATCTGTTTTAGAAGAAAAGCCCGCGTCACTTGTTCCAATTTTACAAGAAATCTCTACCACATTAGAGGCGGCGGAAACATTACGCGTTACTTTATCTGCGGCTTTAGCAACAGAAATTCCCCTCAAATTTGAAGAAGGCGGGGTTATTGCAAACGGTTATGATACCGAACTTGATGGCTATCGTACTCTCTGCACAGAGTCTAAAAACCTTATAGCTGCTCTACAAGCGCGTTATGTTGCTCATTATGGCATTCCGTCTCTTAAAGTGCGTTATCACGCTCAGTTGGGCTATATTGTGGAGGTTTCCTCTACCATAGGTGCGCGCTTAAAGGAAAATCCGGAATTAGTATTGCGGCAAGGTACAGCAAGTTCTATGCGGTTTTCGACAGAAGAACTCGCAGAATTAGATGTGCGTTTAACAGAAGCGGCTGATAAGGCGATTCAACGAGAAAGGGTTCTTTTTACACAGCTTGTTGACTCTGTTTTAGCGGCAAACGAAGTGCCTCTTATAGCGGAAGCCTTGGCTTTGCTTGATGTTTTTCAATCTTGCGCGGCATTGACTCATGAGGGAGTGTGGTGTTGTCCTCAAGTGACGGAAGATACAGCTTTTTCTTTAACGCTTTGTCGTCACCCCATTGTAGAAGCGGCTTTACCATCTGGGACCTGTTTTACACCTAATGGGTGCAATTTGGCAGAAGAGCGGCGTGTCATGTTGTTAACAGGTCCAAATATGGCGGGTAAGTCTACTTTTCTCCGTCAAACGGCTTTGGCGGTTATTCTTGCACAAGCGGGACTACCTGTTGCCGCAGAACAAGCGCATATAGGCGTGGTCGATCACTTATTTTCTCGCGTAGGAGCTTCTGATGATCTTGCTCGCGGGCGTTCAACATTTATGGTTGAGATGACAGAGACGGCAGCGATTCTCAATCAGGCGGGACCACGCTCATTAGTGGTTGTCGATGAAATTGGTCGCGGTACGGCAACATTAGACGGGTTGGCTATTGCACGGGCTGTATTAGAGGCATTACACACAACGGTGCGGTGTCGGACAATTTTCGCAACGCATTTTCATGAACTTGCCCAATTAGTAGAGATATTGCCTTGTTTAAGTTTGCATACTATGGCTGTGCGTGAGTGGCGCGGGCGGGTTGTATTTTTACATGAAGTGCTTGCAGGGGCAGCAAAAAAAAGCTGGGGGGTGTATGTTGCAAGACTTGCCGGCGTGCCTGTACCTGTGTTGGAACGTGCTGAAAATCTTTTACGAGACTTAGAACGTAAAGGAAAAACGTTACCAGAATCCTTACCCTTATTTGCGCATCAATACACGTCTTCTTCTGTAGAAACAAACGGAGAAACACATGAAGAAACAGAAGGGGAGAAACTTAAAAAGCGCTTAGCCACGCTAGATTTAGATAGTCTTACACCTCGTGCGGCTTTGGAAATGTTGTACGAACTGCAAAAAGAAGCGCGCAACGAAGCTACTGCATAGACATAAAAATAACAATACAAAACACCGCTATTTATACTATAATTTTATAATAATATGCCTGGATCACGTACCTAGAGTACGCATCTGGCAAAGTAGTGCTGTTTTACTTGTATAGGAATTTGTTACGCCCTATGTTTATGTCTCCCGAACACGTCATTTCGCCTCAATATCTTGATACAATTGCGCGTGGCACATTAACGCCAGAGAATTTTACAGCATGTCTCCATCGGGAGTTACAAGAGGTAATAACAGACGAAACACTCGGAACACTCAACCGAGAAAGTATTATTACTATTTTCCGATGTTATTGGGCGCGTTATCAAGAGGAAATTCGGAATCGGTTTGAACATTATGAATTTAAAGGAGTCGTTGCCGCTAAACTTATCGCCACATTTACCGATAGTTTATTACGGTATATTGTTGAGACTGCGGTAAGGCTTTGTCCCGATCTACATTCTGATATACACCCTACGATTCTTTCGGAAAATGGCGGTTTTTCTGTGGTGGCCACAGGGGGATATGGGCGTGGGTTGTTAGCGCCGTTTAGTGATATTGATTTGTTATTTCTTATTGCCGACGGTATGGTTGAGCGTGTTTCGCCGTTGGTTGAGAGTGTTTTATATTTTTTATGGGATTTGGGTTTTCAGGTCGGGCATGCAACCCGTACAGTGGGAGAATGTATTGCTAAAGCCCATGAAGACACAACCATTCGTACTGCTTTATTAGATGCCCGCTTTTTGATAGGCGATAGTGTTTTATTTGCAACATTTGAGGCTGAATATACGCGATCATGTATGAAAGTAGGTATGGTCGAATTTATTCACGATAAACAACGGGAACGCTTAAAACGTCATCGTCGTTTTGGAAGTAGTCCCTATTTGGTCGAGCCTAATCTTAAAGAGGGGCATGGCGGGTTACGCGATTTACAAACGCTTTATTGGATATGTTGTAACACGTTGGGCGTGCGTCATGTTCGTGATTTATTGGCGTCACAATTTGTTGCTATGGGTTTCTTAACAGAGCGTGAAGCCCAAAGAGCACGCCGATCGTGGGATTTTTTGTGGACCGTACGCCTTCACCTCCATTATGTGACAGGGCGCGCTGAGGAACGGTTAACCTTTGATATACAGCCTATTATTGGCGCGCGTATGGGCTATGTGTACCATGGGCGACAAAAAGGGGTAGAGCGCTTTATGCGTCACTATTTCCTTACTGTGCGTGAAGTGATGCGCCTTACCCATGTGTTTGAACCTATTGTATTGCGACAGGCACAAGGGGATATGATTGGAACCATAGCGAAAAGCACAAATGGGATCACTGCGGATCGTATAACGCAAGAAGAGGGATGTGATCAATGTGATAAAGCGCTTCGTGAAGCAGGTTTTACGGTATTAGAGGGGCAGATTTTGCCTGCTGACGGCGTTTCTTTTGAACATGACCCTATAAAAATGTTGCAAATTTTGCATTGGGCACAGCGCTGTGGTTACCCATTACATCCTTTAGCGCGGCATCAATTGATTCGCTGGGAACACAAAGCTACGGCTTTGAGGAATAATCCCGAGGCTTCTCGTCTTTTTCTAGATCTTTTGTGTTGTGAATTACCACAAGAATCTTCTCGTACATCAGAAAGCGCTCTCTCAGAGAGTCACGCTTCGAAGAGTAATCTACAAAACGTCGTTCGTGAATCACAGGGGGAGGGAGACCCTTCTCAGCCGTGTGAGGAGAAAAAGGTGTCGTTAGGGCACGCCTATTGGCTCCGTATTTTGAACGAAACGGGTATTTTTGGACGGCTTATGCCTGACTGGGCGCGTATTGTTGGGCAAATGCAGTTTGACACCTACCACGTTTTTACTGTCGATGAACATACGATTGAGGCAATTCGTATTCTCGACGAAGTGATGGCGGGGCGTATGGCTGATGAAATTCCTATTGTATATGGTATAGTCAAGCATCTCCCTTGCCGAGAATTATATATGGCTGTTTTGTTACATGATGTTGCTAAAGGGCGAGGAGGTGATCACTCTGAAATAGGGGCAGATATTGCAACGAAACTTTGTCCACAACTCGGTATGACAGAGGAAGAGGCAGAAACAGTTTCTTGGCTTGTTTTACACCATCTTTTATTGAGTCAAACGGCTTTCCAACGTGATATTAGCGATCCAAAAACAATTTCTGATGTTGCTGAGAGTGTCCAATCTTTAGAGCGTTTACGTTTACTGTTGTTATTAACGGTTGTTGACATTCGTGCCGTAAGCGGGCGCGTTTGGAACGCATGGAAAGCAACTCTCTTACGTGATCTTTATGAGCGTGTTGCTGAAGTGCTATCGGGGAGTGCTCTTATTATGACAGATGATACCCGTGTGCATTACGTTAAGCGTGTTATAACGGGTACTTTACTTGAAGAAGGTTTTGATCAACAAGAGATTGAGCGTTATACAGAATTATTTCCTGCAGGGTATTGGTTAGCTTTTGATGATGATACTTTGTGCCGCCATGTTCATTTATTACGAGAAAGTGAAGAAAGCGGCTCTTCTTTGCTTGTTGACGTCGTACCGCTTATGACAAAAGATGTGGTTGAAGTGGTTGTTTATACGGGTAATGTACCAGGTACATTTTCTAAAATTGTTGGCGCGTTAGCTCTTGCCGATGTTAGTGTTATTGATGCGAGTGCCTATATAACCACTCATAATAAAGTGTTAGATGCTTTCTGGGTGCAAAATGTCAATGGGAATGCCTTTTGTGGTGAGGCATGTAAAACCCGTATTAAGGAAACCATTCAGCAGGCATTTCACGAAGAAATTGATGTCTACACAAAAATAAAAGCGAAAGGCTTTGGGTATATGCCGTCTCGTTTACGGGCGATTCATGTACCTTCTCGGGTGATGATTGATAACGTCGCATCAGAGAGTTCTACCCTAATTGAGGTGATGGGGCGTGATGTGCCGGGGCTGTTATATTATATGGCGAGTGTCATTAGACAAGAGAATTTACAGATTATTTCAGCACATATTACAACCTATGGTATGCGGGCTGTTGACGTTTTTTATGTTCAAGATAGGCAGGGTCAAAAAATAACCGATAAGGAACAATTAGCACGTGTACGTGGAGCTATGCTCTTGCGCTTAAAAGAGGTCTGCGTGGGATTGTAGTTTTTTGTTATAGAACAATAAAGAACAAAGGTAAAAACGCAGAGGAAAAATTAAAGTATTTTCTACAATTTTTTCTATCATTTTTTCTGGGGGCTTAAGGGAGAAATTCCCTCGTTAAGCCCTTGGCGAAGCTGCTGTCCTATGGCGCTTGTAGGGTCGATAAGTCCAAGGCGTAAAAATAAATCTATTAACACTAAAGACACATTAAATTTGAATGCCTCTGTTGTTTGGACAAAAGAGAACACGTCTTCAAGAGGGAGAAGTTCAAAGGAATCCACTTCGCCATCGGTGGCGGAGGGCGTAAATGTTTCTGGTAAAATCAAATCATAACAATAGAGAATGTCGCGCCTTAATCCTTCAGGGCGGTTAAGGGCATAAACAATGCGCCCAATTTCTACTGCTTGAGCAATGAGTGAAGAGGGAATATTCGCTTCTTCTGCGGCTTCTTTGGCAAGAGCTTCTTGAGGGGAAAGACCAGCCGACACACCGCCCGCGACGAGGTGATCAAGTTTGGCAGGGTCTAACCGTTTATGGGCAGAACGGCGCCCTATCCAAAGATGTAACGTGTTTTCACGATAAACAAGCCCATTCATATGAACGCCGACCGCAACAAACCCAAATAAGGGCAAAGCCCCGCGATCTATACGACCAAGGGCAGGCGCGCCTAAAGTGGGGATAACATCAAAAAGCTCATGATGTGAGGTATAAAATCCTTCTTCAGCAAGGGTCTCTCCTAACGCTTCTAATTGTTCGGGAAAGGGTAAATGAAACCCTGTTGTACGCGTGCCTAATCCTTCTTGTTCTAATCGTGTAAATAATTCTGGGGTAACCCAACCAGCCGGTTGCCCTGCCAACAAAAACGGTGCCCGTTCGCAAGGGAGTATGGCTGTGTTGCAGTTTTTTAAGTGTCGTAAAAATGGAGAAAAATCGGTTTTCAAAGGCATAACGGGCGTAATGGGTATAACAGACATAATGTGATTCTTTCTCATTAAAAAAGGCGAATCAAAAAATAAGGCAAAAATCAGAGAGTAAGAAAAAGAGGCAAGACGTGCAAGAGCGAAAAAGGGTTTATCAAAGGCTATTGAGGAAGCCTATCATAAGGGCATGTAAGGAAAAATAAATGCCTAAAAAGGAACTCCCAAAAGAAATCCGCAAAATCAATATATAGAAATAAATGTATAGAATTGAGTTATAGAAAGAAAAAGTATAAAACTTTTCAATATTTTATTATGAGTAAAACCTATTGAGAAAAAATAATCTTTCCCTTTCGTAGTGTTTTAGAAAAACGAGAACAATTGAGAGAGTAAACGTCATAGGACAAAATTTATAGGAAAAAACAATGATATATATCATGGCAAGACATGCCGTCTAAAAAATCAGCGCCTATGATTTTGGCGCGTTTATTACCGTATTTATGGCAAAAAGGAAACTATGCCTTACAGCGCCGTATCGTACTTGTGCTTTTCTTCCTCCTTCTTGGAGAGGGGGCAACGCTTGCTGTGCCTTTGGTCTATAGTTATGTGATCGATGCTTTTGTGCATCAAGCGGGTGTTATTATGGCACCTGCTTTACTGATTGTCGGTTATGGTGTGGTGCGTCTTGTAGCGGCGCTACTCACAAATTTACGTGATGCTCTTTTTGCCCCTGTGCGTTTTACGGCAGCGCGTAAAATGGCATATTGTAGCTTTCAACACATGCACGAACTTTCATTACGCTTTCATCTTGATCGGCGTACAGGACCGATTACAAGGGCGATAGAACGGGGTACGGAAGCGGTCGAAACGTTATTACGTATGGTCATGTCTATTTCTCCGACCATTTTACAAGCTCTTTTAGTTATCGGGGTTATTTGGCATTTTTTTGATTGGCGTTATGTCGCGCTCATGGTGCTGATGGTGCTTGCTTATGTGCTGTTTACAGTGCGTTTTACAACGTGGCGGCTTGGGGTGCGCCGCCGTATGAATGAAACCAATAGTGAGGCAGTCGGTAAAGCGTTAGATAGTTTGTTAAATTATGAAACTGTTAAATATTTCGGCAACGAAGCGCACGAAGCCCAACGTTATGACAGCGCACAAGCTTCTTATGAACAAGCGGCTTTAGTCACACAATATTCTCTCGGGTTGTTAAATTTTGGGCAAGCCGCCATTATTGCGATTTCTCTTGTTCTTATCATGCTTTTAGCAGGTAAAGATGTTGATGCGGGTTATATTACGGTCGGTGAGTTTGTGATGCTCGGCACCTATCTCCTTCAACTTTATGGTCCCTTAAATTTTTTAGGCTCTGTTTATTCGGGTATTCGTACGGCTTTGGTAGATTTAGAACATATGTTCGATCTCCTTGATGAACCGGTTGAAATTACCAATAAAGAACAGCCTTTACCTGTGGCAACGCGTTTATCAGAATCCGGTCCTGCGCGTATAGAATTTCGCCATGTTTGTTTTGGGTATAATTCTAATCGACAAATTCTTAAAAATGTGAATTTTGTTATCGAACCCGGACATAAAACCGCTATTGTAGGAAGTACAGGGGCAGGAAAATCAACCATAAGCCGTTTATTATTTCGTTTTTATGAAGTGAGTTCTGGGGCTGTATGCCTCGATGGGCACGATATTCGTGAGTATTCTCAGGCAGATTTACGGGCGGCTATAGGGGTAGTGCCCCAAGATACAGTTCTCTTTAACGAAACAATCGGTTATAATATCGCGTATGGGCGTATAGGGGCATCGTTTGAAGCAGTAGAAAACGCTGCAAAACTTGCCCGTATTCACGATTTTATTTTATCATTACCTGAAGGGTATGAAACAAGGGTAGGTGAGCGGGGGCTTAAATTATCGGGGGGTGAAAAGCAACGGATCGCTATAGCGCGTACATTATTAAAAGATCCGCGCGTGCTTGTACTCGATGAAGCCACAAGCGCATTAGACACACAAACTGAGAAAGAAATTCAAACCGCGTTACAAACCGTTGCAGCACAGAGAACAACGCTTATTATCGCCCATCGGTTATCAACGATTGTTGACGCCGATGAAATCCTTGTTATGGAACAAGGGGAAATTATAGAGCATGGCACGCACGCCACTTTGTTAGAGGCAGGTGGGCGTTACGCAGCCATGTGGGCTGCTCAAGCTAATGAGGAAACGGTCAGTGAGGAAACGCCCTAAAAAGGGCATGTTTTTTTGAGTTATTTTTGAGAAAGAGGACAAGAAACATGACAGAAAATAACGAACACGTATCAGCGGAACAACTTCGCTCCCCTGAAGAACAAGTACATGGAGAACAAGTGCCTGAAGATTTGGCGCGTTGTGCTATGGTGGTTGAACACGCGATTGAGCACCTTAAAAATGAAAAATTTCCACCTATTGCCATTGCTTCAGCACTTTTGGGCGGGGCTTTGGGGGTTTTAGCGCGGAGTATGGAACCTGAAATGATTTTACGAATTCTTGACTCAGCAGCACAAAGTGTTCGTGCAGGTGAAGTGCATGCTTCCGCCGCTGTGGCGGAAAGAGAGGAACAAGCGGAAACCCCCTAACGCCTCAAACGCTTTTATAAATTTTCCCAATAATGCTTAAACACTTCCCTTATTTGTTTTCAAAAATCAAATAAATCAAACGAGGGAAGTATTAGGCTTAGGCGTGGGCTCCGTTGAAAGAGAAATCGTGTTCGAGAATAGGGTGCACGGTCTTACCGGAATATCAATGTTGACACAAAACAACATATTCTCAAGATTTTTCTCTTAAGGCTCTTTCGGTTTTTATGGCATATTTTATATTACCTAGAGAACCCAGTTTAGAGCTAGTCTTAAGAGACTCTTTAATTGAAGTCTCTATACTTGGACGTTAATAATAGAATTACACCAAGCGGCTACTTGAGCTTCTATTGCGGCTAAGTCTTTTGCTTTTTGTTCATAATTGACGAGCTTTGTAGAAATCTCATCAGGCACGGTGACATTATATGACTTTTCGATTTGAGCAATCGTAGAGCGTAGTTCTAGGATGCGATTAGGTAGGTGCATCTCACTCTCCTGTAGAAGGTAACAAGTATAAAAATGAAAGAGTATCTTATTGAGGGATTCTAATCTCTAATTTTTCCTTAAATTTATCATATTTTTGTTAAATGAAAAGTTTATTGAGTCAAAAAAATGTATATTTAAGGAAAAAAGGACAAAAAAAAGAGAAAAAGAATGACTCTTGGCAAGAGAGGCGCTTAAGGGTTGTATTTTTTATTGCTTCTGTGTTAAGGTGTGGCAACATCGAATTTCGGTTCGCTCGAACATCGTGAGAGGTTGGGACAGCGCGTTAATACCTGTGGTGGGGCATAGCTCTGTTTGGGGAGATTTGCCTGAAAAGGGTTCTAGCCGCATTGTTTTTACCTTATGAGTTTTTTGTTTTTTATACGTCATGATCTTAAAGGATTAAGAAATGTCCCGTCGTTGCCAAATTACAGGCAAAGGCGTGCTGACGGGGAATAACGTCAGTCATGCCAATAATAAGACCCGTCGTCGTTTTCTTCCAAATTTACAAGAAACCTCCCTTGTTTCTGAGGTTCTTGGGGCGGCTGTACGTATGCGCGTCAGCGTTCAAGGTTTACGCACCATTGAGCACAATGGTGGGCTTGATGCTTTTTTATTGAACACTCCCAACCGTAAATTGCCGCATGAAGCCTTGGTGATTAAACGCCGTGTTCAGCGTGTTATGGCTAAAAAACAAGAATCTGCTGCTGCCTCATAAGGTTTAAGAAAAACTTAATAGCGATCCCAAAAAAAAGGGTGTAAGGTTATTCAGCTAATTTTTGTTTTTATGCCTTAAACATGTCTGATGTGTTATTCTAGCCTGTTATAGGGTTGTCTGTAACAAACCGTTGTTTTTCTGAATCGGTTATAGATGAGACGATTCATGGAAGAATTTACGGTGTTTTAAGGGTATAGGCATGGTGGGCGCCCCTCATGCCTGAAGTATTTTCTGGAGGTTTTAGTGTCCACACAGTCTGATCTTTCCAAAATTCGTAATATTGGTATTACTGCGCATATTGACGCTGGTAAAACAACCACCACCGAACGTATTTTGTATTACACGGGTGTTTCTCACAAAATTGGTGAGGTGCATGAAGGCAACACAACCACGGATTATATGGCACAAGAGCGCGAACGGGGCATTACCATTACCTCGGCGGCTGTGACCTGTGATTGGAAAGAACACCGTATTAACATTATTGATACACCCGGACATATTGATTTTAATATTGAAGTCAACCGTTCGCTCCGTGTTCTTGACGGGGCCGTTTTTATTATTGAGGGGGTTGCTGGTGTTCAACCGCAATCCGAAACGAATTGGCGTTTGGCTGATCGTTATAACGTGCCACGTATTATTTTTATTAACAAACTTGATCGTACAGGAGCGGATTTTTATCGGGCTTTTGACACGTTAAAAGAAAAACTCGACATTATCGCGATTCCGTTACAATTACCTATCGGTGTAGAAGATCAATTTCTCGGCGTTGTTGATTTGGTGGAAATGAAAGCCGTCATTTGGGAAGGTGGAGAGCTTGGGGCTAAATTCCACGATGAAGAAATTCCTGCTGAACTCAAAGAAAAAGCCGAAGAGGCTCGTCAAAATCTGTTAGACACTGCTTTAGCGGTCGATGAATCCGCGATGGAAGAATATTTTGAAAAAGGTGAAGTTTCTGTTGAAACCCTCAAACGGTGTATTAAAAAAGGCACTATTAAGGGTGATTTCCGTCCTGTTTTGTGTGGTACAGCGTTTAAGAACAAAGGGGTACAACCGCTTCTTGATGCGATTATTGATTATTTGCCCGCTCCTGACGATGTGGAAGGGATTCGTTGTGCACCACCTGAAGGGGAAGAAGCTGACGAAAATAATCAACCCATTATTCCCGTTGATCTCGATGGGAAATTTGCGGGTTTAGCGTTTAAAATTATTAACGATAAATACGGCACGCTGACCTTTGTGCGTGTGTATCGCGGTGTTCTTAAAACAGGGGATACCGTTTTGAATACAACCAAAGGGCATAAAGAGCGTATTGGTCGTATTTATCAAATGCATGCCGATAAACGTGAAGAACTAACCGAAGTACACGCGGGCGATATTGCGGCTTTTGTGGGCTTAAAAGATACCCAAACGGGGGACACTTTGGCAGATGCTGCTGATCCTGTTGTGTTAGAACGTATGTCGTTCCCCATTCCGGTGATTGATATTTCTGTTGAGCCGAAAACCAAAGATGCTGTTGAGAAAATGACTCTTGCGCTTCAAAAACTCGCAGGGGAAGATCCTTCTCTTCATCTTAAAACCGATCAAGAAACAGGGCAGACAATTCTTTCAGGGATGGGAGAATTACATCTTGATATTATTGTTGATCGTCTCCGTCGGGAATATGGAGTTGATGCCAATGTTGGCGCGCCTCAAGTGGCGTATCGTGAAACCATTTTACAAGCGCACACTGAAACCTATACCCATAAAAAACAATCGGGCGGTGCCGGGCAATTTGCTGAAGTTAAAATTAAATTTGAACCTGTTGAGAGAAACGAGGGTATTCTCTTTGAGGATCAAATTGTTGGTGGTTCTGTTCCGCGTGAATATATCCCCGCTGTGGAAAAAGGGATTCGCGTTCAAGCCTCTACAGGTGTGTTAGCGGGTTTCCCAACAGTGGATTTCAAATTTACATTGCTTGACGGGAAGTATCACGATGTTGACTCGTCAGCGTTGGCGTTTGAAATTGCTGCTAAAGCCTGTTTCCGCGAGGGTATGAAAAAAGCGTCTCCTGTTATTTTGGAACCGATTATGGATGTGGAAATTACCACACCGAATGATCATGTCGGTGATGTTGTCGGCGATCTTAACCGTCGTCGCGGCATTATTCAAAATCAGGAAACTGCAGGGTCTACAGTTATGGTGCGGGCGTTTGTGCCGTTAAAAGAGATGTTCGGTTATATTTCGCATTTGCGTTCTATGACAAAAGGGCGTGCATCCTTTACCATGCAGTTCCACCATTATGACCCCGTGCCTCGCAATGTCGCGGAGGAAATTATGGCGCGCGCGCGCTAATTGAGCATGTATCAATATCAAAAAAGGCTGTTCTTTTGAGAACAGCCTTTTTTATTGAGAGAATAATAAGGGCATAAGAAAAAAAGCAAAGAGTAAAAAAAGCAAGCCAAAATGTGAGGCGTGTTGTGCCTTAATTAAAAAGAGTTTTTCTTAAAGCAAAGAAAAAATATTAGAGAAACGCCGGAGAAGCGAGGGGGAGAAAAAAAAAGAAATTCTCAAAAAAAGCGTTAAAATGGCATTAAGTACGTTGTCGCAGAAAAGGGAAAAGATACGTTAGGGCTTTGTGCTTGCGCTATTGTAATTTAGTTTTTTGTTGTCTACTATTAAAAGGGTGTTTTTTTGAAGTTCTGTGTTGTTTTGTTGAATGATCAGAACGAATATTTAAGAGTGGTTGAAGATTTATGCCTGTTTCTGTGAGTGAAATACCTATTTGTAAACGTATACTCCTTAAAGTGTCTGGAGAGGCTTTGATGGGGGAGGGGAGTTTCGGGGTTGATCAACAAACAATTGAGCGTATTGCCGGCGACATTTGTGAAGTCACGCACGAGGGAAACCAAATTTGTCTTGTTGTGGGTGGTGGGAATATTTTCCGCGGATTAGCTGCCGCAGCTAAAGGTATGGATCGTACCCAAGGGGATTATGCGGGCATGATCGCAACAGTGATTAATGCGTTATTGCTTCAAAATGCTCTTGAAAGGCAAAATATCCCTACACGTGTTATGTCAGCAATTCCGATGTCGTCTATAGCAGAGCCTTATATTCGGCGGCGTGCTGTGCGTCATATGGAAAAAGGGAGAGTTGTTATTTTTGCTGCTGGAACAGGGAATCCGTTTTTTACGACAGATACTGCTGCTGCATTAAGAGCGGTAGAAATGGATTGTGACATCCTTCTTAAAGGGACACAGGTTGATGGTGTTTACTCGGCTGACCCTCGAAAGGATAAGTCAGCAACGCGTTATGATACGTTAACATATACAGATGTTTTGACTAAAGGGTTGAATGTTATGGATGCGGCAGCTATTAGCCTTGCGCGTGAAAATAGGTTACCAGTTGTTGTTTTTAATATTGGTGAAAAAGGCTCTTTTAGGCGTGTTATGCGTGGGGAAGGTCGTTATACACGCATTGTTGAGGTGACTTCATAAGGTCTTGACGGGTATTTGGAGTGTTTTTTTTTAGCTTTAAACGAAAACAAGTAAGGTTTTGTCTCTGTCTAACAGGTGGGAAGGGCTATCGTGTCTAATTTGAATGAATTATTAGATGATTTAAAACATCGTATGGAAGGGGCGTTAAGTAATTTACGTCGGGAGTTTTCAGGTTTACGTTCTGGTCGTGCTAGTCCTGCGTTGTTGGAAACAGTACGTGTGGAGGCTTATGGTGGAAAGGTTCCTCTGACACAAGTGGCTTCTGTTGCGGTTCCTGAATCGCGGATGATTACTGTACAAGTGTGGGACCGTGCTCTTGTGTGTGTGGTGGAACATGCGATTCGTGATGCAGGATTGGGCTTAAATCCTTCTTCTGAAGGGCAGAGCATTCGTGTGCCTATTCCACAGTTGACAGAAGAACGCCGTAATGAACTAGCTAAAGCGGCAGCACGTTATGCTGAATCGGCTAAAGTGGCTGTGCGTGGTGTAAGGCGTGATGGTATGGATAAGTCAAAAGGATTTGAGAAAAAGGGTGAGATTAGTCAGGACGATGTAAGAGGCTGGTCGGAAGCTATTCAAAAACTCACTGATGGATATATTAAGAAGATCGATGATATGCTTGCTGAAAAAGATAAGGATATCAAACAGGTTTGAAACAAGTTGCTGATCCTCTTGTGAAAAAAGGTATGCTTCCAAAACATGTTGCCATTATTATGGATGGCAATGGACGGTGGGCAGGTACGCATGGATTACCGCGTTTAGCAGGACACCGAGCAGGGATAGATGCCATCGCGCGATGTTTGAGTGCTGCAACACAGCATGGTGTGGCTTACTTAACATTGTATGCGTTTTCCTCTGAAAATTGGTTAAGAAATCCACAAGAGGTGGCAGAGCTAACAGAATTATTGCGTTATTACCTAAAAAATAAGGTGCAAGAATTGCATAACGCGGGTGTGCAGGTACGTTTTATAGGGGAGTTAACGCGTTTTGATGGAGATTTAAGAAAGAATTTAACAGAAGTTGAGGATCTGACAGCGCAAAATAATCGTATCGTGCTTCTTTTAGCGTTGTCTTATGGGGGACGTGGTGACATTGTGCAGGCTGCACGCCGTTTGGCGTGTGCTAGTCAAAATGGGATGATAAATCCTGATCAAATGACAGAAAGTGATTTTGCTGCTCATCTCTGGACAGCGGGTGTGCCGGATCCTGATGTGATTGTGCGTACTGGGGGGGAATATAGGCTTTCTAATTTCTTGCTTTGGCAGAGTGCTTATGCAGAACTAGTTTTTTTAGACGTTTTTTGGCCAGATTTTAATGAAAAACATTTTTCAATTGTGTTAGATCTCTATGCTCAGCGAGAACGGCGTTTTGGTGTAAGGCCTGTGGCTTCAGTATGAGCGATATTATTAAGCAGTCTGTATGGGGTGATCTGCGCAAGAGGCTTATTTCTGCCTTTGTATTGGGAAGTGTGGCAGCGGCCTGTATTGCTATAGGAGGGGTATTTTACAAAGCGCTTGTGTTGGTCATTATGGGGGGAATGGCAGCTGAAGCAGCTACTTTGTTTGGTGTCTCTCTTAAATCGTGGCAAGGTGTGTTGTACTGTTTCTGGGCTATTTGTGCAGGTCTTTCTGCAGCGAGTGGGTACTGGGCTTATTTTCCTGCTTTTTGTTTTGGGGCATTTGTTTTTGCTCCTGCTTTATGGGCAATTATGTGTCTAATTGTAGCAGCAGGTACAGCCCTTTTATGGTTATATTTAGTTGGTGTTTGGTCAGTTGTTTTTGTTATAGCTGTTGTTGTAGCGTCTGATGGTACAGCCTATGCTGTGGGGCGTTTGATAGGCGGACCAAAACTTGCTCCGCGTATTTCTCCAGGGAAAACATGTTCTGGTGCTTTTGGTGGTCTTGTTGGTGCTTTATTGGCAGGTCTTTTTGTTGCGGTTTTGTCTGGTTCTGGTATGTTTGTTGGGGCGGTTGTATGGGCGATGGTGTTGGGGGTTGTTGCTCAATTAGGAGATCTGGCAGAAAGCGCAATGAAGCGTTCTCTTGGTGTTAAGGATTCTGGTAAATTGCTTCCCGGTCATGGTGGTTTGCTTGATCGTTTTGATGGCCTTGTAATGGTAGCTCCTGTGGCGGCGTTTATTTCTATTTGTGCTGTAAATGGGGGTGCTTTTTGGGGAGTTACCTTGAGTGATATGGCTTCATCTTTGGTGAGAGTATTACCGAGTTAGTGTTTTAGGCGTGATTTAGTAATGTTTGTGTTTTTTGTTTTAAATGTATAGAGAAATGAGAAAACAATGAGAACAGTGACCGTTCTAGGAAGTACAGGGAGTATTGGTTGCTCAACAGTGGATCTTCTTGAGCAGGCGAGGGATCAGTACCGCGTACGTGCGTTGGTGGGAGGTACTAATGCTGTACGTTTAGCAGAACAGGCACGTAGTCTCAATGCAGAACTTGCCGTACTCGCTGATGAAAAAGCTGTGGAGGAATTGCAAGATCTTTTAGCAGGAAGCGGGGTCCAAGTGGCAGGAGGGCGCCAAGCTGTTCTGGAAGCAGCTGCTTTACCTGCAGACTGGACAATGGCTGCTATTACAGGAACAGCTGGCTTAGAACCTATTCTTGCTGCGGTGTGTAATGGAGGCAGTATTGCTTTAGCTAATAAAGAGGCTCTTGTTTGTGCGGGTGATGTGATGTTACGTGCCGTACAAGAGGGAGGAAGTACACTCTTGCCCGTTGACTCAGAACATAATGCTATTTTTCAAGCCATGCAGGGGCAACGGGTAGAAGATATTGTTAAGATTATTTTAACAGCTTCTGGTGGTCCATTTCGTAACGCCACGTTAGAGGAAATGCGTTCTGCAACACCAGCGCAGGCTTTGAAACATCCAACATGGAGCATGGGAAGTAAAATTAGTATTGATTCAGCGACTATGTTTAATAAGGGGTTGGAAATTATAGAGGCTGCGCGTCTTTTTTCTTTAACGGAAGAGAGAATTGACGTTCTTGTACATCCGCAATCAATTATACATGGTCTTGTGCAATATTCTGATGGTAGTCTTCTGGCACAGATGGGGTCAGCGGATATGCGTATTCCTATTGCGCATGCTCTTGCTTGGCCAAATAGAATGGTGACTACATCGTCGCATTTAGATTTGGCAGCATTAGGAAAGTTAGAGTTTAGTGTTCCAGATATGTTTCGATTTCCGGCACTACGTTTGGCGCGGCAAGCATTATGTGAAGGAGGCGCTGCTCCTGCCATTTTGTCTGCTGCTAATGAAATTGCTGTGGATGCTTTTCTTAAGGAACAAATAGGTTTTCTAGAGATTGCACAACTTGTAGAAGAGGTTATGAACGTTTTGGGGACGCCTTCTGCTAATACGTTGGAGGCTGTACTCCATTGGGATACACAAGCGCGACGTGTTGCGTTAGAGAAAATTCCTACTTTTAATATGTAAAAGTAGGAATTTTGATAGTGCCAACTACAATGATACACGATTATTTACGATTATTAGTATCTTTTGCATTTGTGCTTTGTGTTCTCGTTATGGTTCACGAATTAGGGCATTATTTGGCGGCACGTTGGCGTGGGGTACATATTGATGTATTTTCTATAGGTTTTGGACCTGCACTTGTTAAGTGGCATGATCGTGTGGGGACAGAATGGCGCCTTTGTGTGTTGCCTTTAGGGGGGTATGTCCGTCCACATGGCTTTGAAGATCCAGAGGATGCCACAGAGGAACAAAAAGCTTCTTGGATTGCAGGGCGTACCTTTCACGATAAATCTGTAGGGTCGCGTGCTATTGTTATTCTTGCAGGGCCTCTTTTTAATTTTATTCTAGCCTTTGTTATTTTTGCGCTTCTTGCTTCAACAGTTGGAAAAACGGAAGTGCGTAATAAGGTTATGTCAGTTATACAAGGAAGTGCTGCGGCACAGGCAGGTGTGAAACCAGGTGATGTTATCCAACGGCTTGGTCAGTATCCTATTGTGACAGTGAGCGATTTGTTAAGTCATTTAGCTGGGCAAGCAGGTGTACATACAACTTTGACTATTAAACGAGAAGGCCACGTTGTTGTGTTACCTATTACGATTGGAACAGCATCAACTTCTGGTGAAGTAATAAAGTCGCGGCAGAAAGGGCAACTTGGTGTGGTTTTTGCCGTAGAGACTACTGCTCCTTTACCAGTGTGGCAGGCTATAATAGCGGGGTGGCAGTCAACATGGGATATCACAAAACAAACTTTATTTGGTTTGTGGTCGATTTTGACGGGTAAACATTCCGCACGGGATTTAGGAGGACCACTTAAAATTGCGCAGCTTTCAGGACAAGCAGCACAATATGGTTTTGCGAGTTTACTATTGTTGATCGCGATATTGTCGGTTAATTTAGGTTTAATTAACCTTTTTCCTATTCCTCTCCTTGATGGAGGGCGTCTAGTTTTTTATGCTGTGGAAGCAGCAAGAGGTAAACCTATCTCAAAACGGATGCAAGAAATAGCCTTTCAAGCAGGCTTTGTTATTTTAGTAGGAATTTTTCTTTTTTCTATACTTAATGATTTAGCAGGTTTTGGCTTATTTAAAAGGTTGTTTTATGAGTTTAGTTGAAAACTTGCTTTATTTACAGTAATCCGTTTATAGTAAAGAGAAAATTTACGTTATATCCCTTATAGGGGGTCATGTACGAGAGTGTTTTAATTGTGTGAAAGTGTTCTTGATACAAGTTTCTTGTTGACTGGAGAATAGCTTGAGGTTTTATCGGTCAGTTTTGCTAGCTTCTGTCGTATGTTGTCTTTTGGTACAGCATGGAATATGGCAGAAGCAGATACAGATCTAGTTACTGATAAGCAAATGCCTGATTTGGTTGATCAGACTGGAGGGCGAACGCAGTCTGATGAAAAAATCAAGAGTATTCGGGTCGTTGGAAATACGCGTATTGAAACAAGTACTGTTTTATCTTACATGGTTGTGCGTCCTGGGGATCCATTTAACCAAGATAATCTTGATCGTTCTCTTAAAACTTTGTACGCAACAGGTTTGTTTAAGGATGTAACTTTACGGCGTGAAGGGGATGTTCTAGTTGTAAGGTTACGGGAAAATCCTATCGTTAATCGTATTGTTTTTGAAGGGGATCACGCTCTTAAAGAAGAAGATCTTCGTAAAGTTCTTTTTCTTAAGCCAAGGACCGTATTTTCTGCTGAGACTGTTGGAGATGATCGACAACGTATTTTAGATGCTTATGCCGAAAAAGGTCGTTTTTCTGCGGTGGTGACACCTCAGATTGTTAAGTTGGCACATAATCGTGTCGACGTGGTTTTTAAGATTGATGAGGGTCCTAAGACGGTTATTCGTAAAATTGCTTTTGTAGGGAATAAAGCGTATAGCGAAGCTGCTTTATTGGGCGTCATTTCTTCGAAGGAAGCAGCGTGGTACCGTTTTTTCTCATCGTCAGATCTTTATAATCCAGAACGTGTTAAATATGATGCTGAGTTATTGCGTCATTATTATTTAAGAAATGGGTATGTTGATTTTCAGATTAAAAATGTAAAGGGTGAATTGTCTCCAGATCGTAAATCCTTTTATGTAACATTTACGTTTAAGGAGGGTATTCGTTATCGTTTGGGAAAGATTGACATTCGTTCTAGTTTAAATCATGTGCCTGCTAAGTCTTTACGGAAATATATAGAGCTTTTTCCGCATCAATGGTACGATGGTAAGGCTGTACAAGATAATGCCACAGATATGGAAGAGGAGCTGCAGTCTAACGGGCATCCTTTTGCGCAGGTACGTCCTATTATCGCTCGTAATCCTGAAAAACGTATTGTTAATTTATTGTTTGATGTTAGTGAAGGACCGCGTCGTTATATTGAACGTATTGACATTAACGGGAATACAGTAACTGAAGATCGTGTGATTCGTCGGAGGCTTCCGTTTGCGGAGGGAGACTCTTATACGCCAACTTATAAAAAATACGCTAAAGAAAGTGTGAAAGATCTTGGTTTCTTCAAAAAAGTCAATATTAGCGATGCGCGTGGCTCCGCTTCTGATAAAGTCAATGTTGCGTTAGGGGTTGTTGAAAAGCCGACAGGTCAATTCTCGGCAGGGGGTGGATATTCGACTAACGTAGGCGTTATTGGGAATATTGGTATCAGACAAAACAATTTATTGGGAACAGGGGTTAGTGCTGGATTTTCTGGCACGATGTCGATGTATCAAAGACAAGCAGATCTTTCTGTGACAGATCCGTCCTTTTTAGGGCGTAATATGGTTGCAGGAAGTGATCTATACTTTGTTCAAAATCATTATATGACCTATCAGAACTATGTAGAAGGTCGTTATGGTATTGATTTTCGTATGGGATATGCTTATAATCGTTTCTTGTCTCAATCGTGGAGTTATAGCCTTATTCGCCGTTGGATGTCTGGTCTTTACGACGGTGCTTCGGTGTATTTACTTCAGCAAGAGGGAAAATCTCTTCTCTCTCAATTGAGCACGACTTTTATGTATGATACGAGGGACTCCCGTATATTTCCTCATAGGGGATATTATGTGTCTGTAGGAGGTAATTTTGCTGGTATAGGTGGAAATCAACGTTTTGTTCGTGTCAGAGCTAAAGCGGCGTATTTTATTCCGTTAGATGATTTGACAAATAGCCACTATTGGACTTTGGCTTTTCGTGTAGCGGTTGGGGATATCGCGAACTGGGGTAATGGGCAGCGAAATGTTATGGATAACTTCTATTTGGGTGGTAACGATTTACGCGGTTTCTTAAACGGTGGTGCTGGTCCTCGCACGATACCTGTGCCGGGTCATCCGCAAGAGGATTTTATTGGTGGGCGTTTTATGTATAATGGTTCTGTTCAGTTGAACTTCCCAATACCGTATTTAACGGCAATGGGCGTCTATGGACATGTTTTTTCAGATTTTGGTAGTCTTGCCGGAATTCGTGTAGAGCACCGCTATACCAATCCTGCGAGTGTTCCATATGCGCCTGTTTCTGGTGATACTTTGAGACCGAGAGTAAGTGCTGGTGTTGGATTTATTTGGAAAAGCCCGTTTGGTATCTTAAATGTTAATGTGGCTAAGCCGATTATGCGTAGTCCTGAAGACTATACACAGCTTTTCCGTTTTGGGTTTGGTCAGCAGTTTTGAGGTTGGTATGATGCGTTTGCCTTTGAAATTAGTTTTGTTGGTAGGGAGTGTTGTCTTGTCAGTTTCGTCTGGCATGCTTTCTAATGTCTATGCAGAAAACGGAGGACAGGGTTGGTTTGTGCCTAAAACGGCACATGCACCGACTCCTGCTGCTCAAGAGGCATCGTCGCATCATGTAGCGTCTTCTCATGTGTCAGCTCCATCGCGGGAGGCGGATAATCAAGATGGGGAACACGTTTTACCTGTTTTGCCATTACCGCCTATTCCTCCTGTGCCTGATATTCCTAAGGGTGCTCCACCGCCTGCAGCAGTTATAGGTGTTATTAGTGTTGAAAGTGTCATGCGTCAATCATATGCTGCGGCACAGGTTGAGCGTGTTTTGGGTGCGCGTCGTGATGCGTTGGCACGAGATGTTCAAAAAGAACAAGCCTCTTGGCGTAGTGAACAACAAAAACTTCAGACACAGGCTGCGTCTTGGACACCGGCTCAGATACAAGCACATGAACATAGTTTACAGGCTCGTATTCTTAAAGCCCAGAGGGAATTTCGTAATCGGAATCGTATTATTCAAGAGGCTGCACAGGTTTCTT
The DNA here is from genome assembly GCA_017474285.1 of Acetobacter sp. GTDB lineage: Bacteria > Pseudomonadota > Alphaproteobacteria > Acetobacterales > Acetobacteraceae > Acetobacter. The sequence continues at coordinate 16,647 of JAFVHT010000013.1, read as the reverse complement.
TAGGGCAAATTGAGCGTGAATTAGTTGTTGTGCTTCAAAAAGTATCCGCAGCACATGGTATGAATTTGGTATTTCATAGTGAACAAGTAGCGCTTCATGTTGATGGGCAAGATATTACAAACGAGGTTGCTCTTTGCCTTAATAAAGTGCTGCCCTCTGTTTTTATTCCAGGTCCTGACGTTGATCCAGAGGTATTAGCAAAATCTGGTAAAATGCCTACGACAGCTGACGCTAATGCGAATGCACAGTTGCCAAGAAAAGGTCCACCGCCGGTTGTAACACCAACAGCTCCTACCGGACAGAAACTTTCTGGACGAAAATAGGATGACACTGCGAGAGAGGGAAGCTGTGGTAGCAGATCCGCGTTTTTTTGCAAAAGCAAAAGGGCCGTTTTCTGCTGATGTTTTGGCGGATATTACTCAAGCTGAACTTGTTTCCAGAAAAGATGGTGGAGATGAACCTGTTGGTGGGTATGTTGGTATTGCACCTATTCAAGCAGCGGGTATAAGAGATGTCAGTTTTCTTGATAACCGTCGCTATCTTTCGTTATTAGATCAAACGCGAGCAGGACTTGTTATTATAAAATCAGCTTTTGTAAAGCATGTGCCTGATCATTGCGTTGCTTTGGTAACACCTGAACCTTATCTCGCTTGGTCGCGTGTTGCTCGTTTATTTTATCCATACCCGGCAGTTGTTCCTGGTGTGCATGCGACAGCAAGTATAGCTCCAACGGCGGTTGTTGCTTCTTCAGCACAGATTGAGGCTTTTGCTGTTATTGGTGATAATGTTGAAGTGGGGGCAGGTTGTTTTATCGGTTCGCATGCTGTTATTAGTGAAGGTGTACAGTTAGGGCAAGGATGTCGGATTGGTAGTCATGTAAGTATAAGTCACTCTCTTGTAGGTGAGCGTGTTACTATTTTACCTGGTTCTCGTATAGGTCAGGATGGTTTTGGTTTTGCTGTAGGTCCTACTTCTTTTGAGTCAGTACCACATCTTGGGCGTGTTATTTTGGAAAATGACGTTGAAATTGGTGCAAATAGCACTATTGATCGTGGTTCTGTCAATGACACAATTATTGGTGCTGGTTCGCGGATCGATAATTTGGTGCAAATTGGTCATAATGTTCGTTTAGGCCGGTGCTGTATTGTGGTGTCTCAAGCCGGTATTTCTGGTTCTACTGTGTTAGAAGATTACGTAACAATTGCAGCACAGGCGGGTCTTGTAGGGCATATTCATATTGGGACTAAAGCGCGTGTTGGTGCTCAGTGTGGTGTGATGTCGAATATTGAAGCCGCTCAAGACGTTATTGGTAGTCCTGCTATGCCAGTGCGTGAGTTTTTTCGTAATGTCGCTGTTTTGCGTAAACTGTCGAAAAAAGGATCTAAATTTGCTCAGAATAATTCTGATGTTGAGTAATTTAGATATTGTGTAAAAATTGAGTTTTTATTGCGTAGAATAAGGTGGTTTTAGTGAACGTAGAAATTAAGCAGCATGGTAACGATCAAAGAATAGAACGGATTGATGTGATGCGTATTATGCGGGCTATTCCGCATCGGTACCCTTTTCTTCTCGTGGATAAGATGGAAAATATTATTCTTGGGGAAGAAGCGGTAGGGATTAAGAATGTTTCTTTTAATGAGCCGTTTTTTCAAGGACACTTCCCAGAGCGGCCTGTTATGCCAGGTGTATTGATTATAGAGGCAATGGCACAGACGGCGGCAACCTTGGTGGTCTTAACACTTGGTGAAGCGTTTGATGGTAAACTTGTTTATTTTATGACAATTGATAACGCAAAATTTCGTCGTCCTGTTGAGCCTGGTGATCAGTTACGTATTCATGTTGTTAAGGAACGCCATCGTGCTAATGTTTGGCGTTTTGTGGGAAAAGCCCATGTTGATGGTATTGTGGTTGCTGAAGCCTCTTTTAGTGCGATGATCGCCGGATAAAGATAAGCAGATAAAAAGATCAGATTTGTTATATTCTTGTGTTATGACTCTCTTTAATGGGTTATAAGAGTAACATTGATTTTAGTCATGCAGGGAAAGCCTGCGTAAGAGAGTAAAAAGGTGGATGTAACCACGGGCGAAATGAAGCCAACAATTATTCATCCTACAGCGTGTGTTGCTTCTGGTGCAAAGATTGGTCAAGGGATCTATATTGGACCATGGTGTTGTATTGGGCCTGATGTCACCATTGAAGACAATGTTGAGTTAATTTCTCATGTTGTGGTTGATGGGCATACGAGGTTGGGAGCAGGTTCTCGTTATTTTCCGTTTTGTACAATTGGTATGGCTCCGCAAGACCTTAAGTATAAAGATGAGCCAACATCTTGTGAAATAGGGTGTCGTACAATTGTACGTGAGCATGTGACCATTCATCGTGGTACTGTAACAGGAAATAGTGTTACACGTGTTGGGTCAGATGTCTTGATTATGGCGAATGCTCATGTAGCCCATGATTGTATGATCGGCGATCGTGTGATTATCGTTAATAATGTGGTCATGGGTGGGCATGTTAGGATTGAGGAAGATGCGCGTATTATGGGGGCAGCAGCGATTCATCAGTTTGTGAGAATTGGTCGCGCTGCTCTTGTCGGGGGGGTTACGGGTGTTGAGGCTGATGTTATTCCCTATGGGAGTGTTGTAGGAAATAGAGCCCGATTGATTGGGTTGCATTGGATATGGTTACGTCGTCATGGCGTAGATTCTGATGAAATTCGTCGTATGCGTAGTGCATTTTTGACGCTTTATCCGAAAAAAGGCAGAAAAGTACCATTTTCTACTTGTATTGAAACGGTACGACATACGTTCCATGATTTACGTATTCGTGAGATTTTAGATTTTATTGATGCCCCTAGTCGTCGTGGACTTGTTCATCCAGTTTGGTGTGATGGAGATAAGAACGACGATGAGGTTGTATGAGAATCATCAGTGAAAACGGTTGGCATTTTAGCGGGAAGCGGTGTTTTACCAGCCCGTGTTGCTGAAGCGTTACAGGCAACAGGGCATCAGGTTTATATTCTTGGTTTTGAAGGTTTTGCTGAAGATCATGTTATAGCGCCTTGGCCTCATGATTATGTACGGTTAGGTGCTGCAGGGCATATTCTAACACTTTTGCGTCGTCATGGATGTACAGATTTAGTATTAATTGGTCCCGTGCGAAGACCTTCATTATCAAGTTTACGACCAGATATTGAAGGGGCACGTATTTTAACCCGTCTTGGGCGGGCACTTTTTTCAGGTGATAATGATTTATTAGCGGCTTTGGTGCGGATTCTTGGAGAGGAGGGTTTTCGTGTAAGAGGAGCGCATGAATTTTTACAGCATTCTACAGCTATGCCTGGTATTTTAAGCCAAGCTACGCCTGATACGCAAGCTATGGCAGATATTAAAAAAGGGATTGTGGTAGTGCGTGCATTGGGGGCGTTAGATATAGGACAGGGTTGCGTTGTACAAAATGGGGTTGTTTTGACGGTTGAAGCGATGGAGGGAACAGATCGCATGCTGTTGCGGGCTGGTGAATGTCGTCAGCCGGGTGAGGGAGGGGTTTTTGTTAAACTTCTTAAACCTGGGCAGGAAAAACGCATTGATATGCCAACGATTGGACCAAAAACAATAGAAATTGCTGCTACGGCTGGCTTGCGAGGGCTTGCCTTTGAAGCTGAGAATGTCTTACTGACAGATAAAATAGAATGTGTGACTATGGCTAATAAGTACGGTTTATTTCTTATATCGGTGGAGGTGGATTCTTAAAACTTTTAATAGTGTAAGAGTAAATTTCTAGGTTTATTTTTAAGGATTTATGGTATAAAATAAACCCCGTGTTTTTTGCTTTGCAAAGATATTATCTTGCGTAAAGTGAATGATTTTGAAGTATGATACTACGGAATGAGGAGTAAAAAGAAATGAAACGTACTTATCAGCCATCTCGTCTTGTTCGTAAGCGCCGTCATGGTTTTCGTAACAGAATGGCTAGTGTTGGTGGTCGTCGGGTTTTGGCGAGCCGTCGTTCTAAAGGGCGTAAACGTCTTTCTGCTTGAGTCTGTTTGTGGTGTCTTTTGAAGGTAAACGCTTCATATTTCAAAGGCTAAAAAAAAGAAAAGAGTTTCTTTTTCTCGTAGCGCATGGCCGGAAAGTGTCAACGTCTGGGTTAGTTCTTCAGTTTTTTGATCGATCAGATGTTGCTCCTGTACGAGTCGGGTTCACAGTCACTAAGAAAATTGGGAATGCTGTCGTGCGGAATCGTGTGCGACGTAGGCTTCGTGAGGTTGTGCGTCATGCTGATGTGCTACTTGATGGTTGTGATCTTGTTCTTATAGGGCGTTCTGGAACGCAACAGCGATCTTTTGATGCACTTGTGGCTGATTTTCGTAAAGCGGTACGGTTGTGTCAAAGAGATGTATGATATATTTATTCAGATGTATCATTATCGGTTTTGTCCTTGATTTTCGATAATGAAGTTTCTTTTCGAGCTTTCTTCTAGAGACAGTTAATATCATGATGTGCGTGTTCTAGAAGTTATGGGATTGGCAGGTTGGGGTGTATGGATACAACAAGGCGTGTAATCTTAGCAACAGTGCTATCAGTTCTGGTTCTAATAGGGTTTAATTACTTTTCCCCGCAAGAACAGCAACAAGGGCCGCAACCTTTGCTTCATGAAAATGTTGTGCATAATGCGTCGCAGCATATGATGTCAGTGGCGCAATCTGTTGAATCGTCTGTAGTAAAAAAACCTGATCCTCGTCTTGTTATTAATGCACCTGCTGTGCAAGGTACTGTTAATTTACGTGGCGCAAAATTAGATGATCTTGTTCTTAAACACTATCGTGAAACAGTACAGCCAGGAAGTCCTGATGTTCGTGTGTTAAGTCCGATAGGGACACCTCGTCCGAATTATGTTGATTTTGGTTGGCGCTCATCTTCTACTGAACCAATACGTTTGCCTGATGACCAGACATTGTGGACAGCCTCGGGAAGTCTTTTAGATGTTGGTCATCCACTGGTTTTAACGTGGAATAACGGGCAGGGGCTTACTTTTGAAATTGGTTTGGCGGTAGATGATAATTTTATGTTTACCGTGACACAAAAAGTCCATAACGCAACTAATAAACCTGTGGCATTGTATCCTTTTTATAGGGTTAATCGAGGGTATACGCCCGATGAAGCAGAAAGTTCGCTTGCGCATGAAGGACCAATCGCAGTTATCAATGATCGTTTGAATGAAGGTTCTTACAAAGATGTGCGAACTGAAAGCACACAACCAAATGGTATCTCTTGGAGTGAGCGTGGCCAAGGGGGATGGGCTGGTATTACAGATAAATATTGGTTAATGGCAGTAGTGCCTAATCAATCGCGTTCTGTTATAGGGAGTTATGCATGGGAAGCTTTGCATGGTGTTTATCAGGTTGGGTTTTCAGATGTAACACCTGTGCAAGTGGAGCCAGGACAAACACAATCAACAGAAATTCATGTTTTTGCTGGTGCAAAAGAAGTAAACTTGCTTGATGATTATGAGCGGACATTACACATTCCTATGTTTTGGAAAGCGGTTGATTTTGGTTCACTCTCTTTTTTAACACGTCCTGTCTTTTTTATTCTTGATTGGCTGAATGAAAAGCTTGGTAGTTTTGGGATGGCGCTTCTTACCTTTACGGTTATTGTAAAGGTTGTGTTTTTACCGTTTACTGTTAAGCAAATGCGTATGCAATGGAAAATGTCAACATTGAGACCTCAGGTTGATGCTTTACGTGCGCGTTATAAAGATGATCCTTTATTTGCACAACAGCAAATTATGCTTTTGTATCGTAATGAAAACATGAGTATGTTTAGCGGAGTCATACCTCTTTTGATTCAAATCCCAGTTTTTTGGTGTTTGTATAAGGATCTTTATATTACTATTGAAATGCGCCATGCACCTTTTATTGGGTGGATTAAGGATTTATCGGCGCCTGATCCAACAAATGTGTTTAATTTATTTGGGTTACTTCCTTTTGATCCTACACATATTTTTTCTTTTTTGGTGTTGGGTGCGTGGCCTATTATTTATGGTATAACATTATTTTTGATGCAAAAAGTTGGAACACTTACGTCTAATTCTGGCGATACGAAACAAGCTCAGGCACAAAAAACAGTTATGCTTATTATTCCTGTCGTGTTTACGCTTTTTATGGTGCACCAACCTGTTGGCTTAGTGATTTACTATTGTTGGAGTAATATTCTGACTGCTGTTCAACAAGGAATTATTATAGCGCGCCTTAAAGCGCTTGATGGGAAACCCCAGCTTGTCAAGAAAGCGTAAAGAGTGATGGTTGTCTCTTTTAGAGAGTTGAAGACTGTATCCGAAAAAAATGAGGCTTTTGAAAAAGGGAGGCAACTTTTCGCGGGAGAGTGTCAGTTTGTGTTTGGTACGCAACGTTTAGAGCAACTTCCTCCACAGACTTTGCCAGAAATTGCCTTTGCTGGACGTTCTAACGTTGGTAAGTCAAGTCTTATTAACGCGCTTACAGGGCGGCGTGCTTTGGCGCGTGCTTCCTCTGAACCTGGACGAACACAACAGCTCAATTTTTTTAATTTGGCGTCTAGGCTTATGTTGGTTGATATGCCCGGCTATGGGTATGCCCGTGTTGCAAAAAGTGTCAAGGAAGATTGGCAGAGGATGATGTTTGATTATTTGCGTGGTCGTCCTATTTTACGTCGGGTTGTTGTTTTGTTAGATGCGCGTGTTGAATTAAAAAAACACGATAAAGAGGTTATGCATCTTCTTGATGCGGCTGCTGTTAGTTTTCAAGTTGTACTAACAAAATGTGATGCTCTTTCGGTGCAAAAACTAGCTGTGAAACAGGCAGAAGTTGACTTAGAAATTCGTTCTCATCCTGCGGCCTTTCCTTATTTGTCAATGACAAGTAGTCAAACAGGGTTGGGGGTTGATATGTTGCGTGCAGAACTTGCAGAATTTGCACGTCGTGTTGTGTGATAAATGTGTGATAGACTGGGAAAAGCGTTATGACATCTCAAAATTTCCATATTGATGCGGCGCAAGAGGCGGCTATTCTTGCAGGGGCTCTTCCCTATTTGCGTCGTTATGCAGGCGATACGATTGTCATTAAATATGGCGGTCACGCTATGGGTGATGATATTTTAGCGAGCGCTTTTGGGCGTGATATTGCTTTGTTAAAATTAGTAGGGATTAACCCTGTTGTGGTGCATGGGGGAGGTCCCCAAATTAACCAAATGTTTGAACGTTTGGATATTTCCTCGACTTTTATTGATGGTTTGCGGGTCACAGATGCCAATATGATGGATGTGATCGAAATGGTCCTCTCTGGTTCAGTCAATAAAGAGGTGGCACGCTTAATTACCCAAGCAGGTGCGTTAGCGGTTGGTGTTTCTGGAAAAGATGGCCACATGATTACGGCGTGTAAAATTAAACGTGCGGCACCTCATCAAGATGGTCATCATGATCTTGGTTATGTAGGGGAGCCGATAAAGGTTGATCCACGTGTTATCTATGCTCTTTCAGGTTCTGGGCTTATTCCTGTTATTGCGCCTATCGGTTTGGGAGAAGATGGCACAACCTATAATATTAACGCCGATACAGCAGCAGGTGCGGTTGCAGGTGCAGTTCATGCCACGCGTCTGTTAATGCTTACAGATGTAGCGGGTGTTCTGGATAAAGAAGGAAACCTTATTTCTGAACTTACGGCCTCACAGGCACGGCAAGCTATAGCCAAAGGTGTTATTACAGGGGGAATGATTCCTAAAGTGGAAACCTGTATTGACGCTGTTAATGCAGGGGCACAGGCGGCCGTTATTATTGATGGTCGTATTCCGCATGCGTGTTTATTAGAACTCTTTACTGCTTCAGGGTCAGGTACTTTGATACGGGCAGAATAATTATTATTTTGAGTTTTATTCCCGTTTTTATGGTAAGAACACGCGTTAATTTTTATCAATGAGTGGTGTATGATGGTCGAAAAAGTACTTTGTCAGAAGATTGAATCTCTTTGGGAAAATCGTGATCGTATTTCCTCGGCAACCTCTGGCGCGGAACGCGAAGCAATTGAACAGACTTTAGAAGCTTTAGATGCGGGGCATTTACGCGTTGCTATTCCACAGGAGGAGGGGGGATGGGTTGTGCATGAATGGCTTAAAAAAGCCATTTTGCTGTCCTTTCGGCTTAATGATAGTACTATTATGCCGGTGGGGAATGTTGGTGCGTGTGCTTATGATAAAGTCCCATTAAAATTTGCAAATTGGGACGAAGCACGTTTTAAAAACGCTGGTTTTCGTGTTGTTCCCGGCTCTGTGGTGCGTCGTTCTGCTTATATTGCGTCAAACGTGGTGTTAATGCCTTCTTTTGTTAATGTTGGTGCTTATATTGATAGCGGTACAATGATTGATACATGGGCAACAGTGGGAAGCTGTGCACAAATAGGGAAGAATTGCCATATTAGTGGCGGTGCAGGCATTGGCGGTGTTCTTGAACCCTTACAATCGACTCCTGTTATTATTGAAGATGATTGTTTTATTGGGGCCCGGTCAGAAGTGGCAGAAGGAGTCGTTGTTGAGCGTGGCTCTGTGTTGTCTATGGGAGTATTCCTTGGCGCTTCGACAAAAATTGTTGACCGCACAACGGGTGAAGTTTATATAGGACGTGTACCCGCTTATTCTGTTGTAGTGCCGGGCGTTTTACCAGGGAGTAATTCATCGTCGCACGGTGTTAATCCTTCTTTAGCTTGTGCTGTCATTGTGAAGCGTGTGGATGCGCGTACACGTTCTAAAACCTCAATCAACGACCTTTTACGAGATTGAGGAAACATCATACGTCATGCATCAAAGAAAGTAAGACCTCATGCTCTCTGAGTCTGAGTCGTGGACTATACAACGTCTAGCAGATCCGGTTTCGGTTGCCTGTGCGCTTATTCGCCAACCTTCAGTAACGCCTGATCCTGGTGCGTGTCAGCATGTGCTTAAGGCTATGTTGGAACAATTGGGATTTGTCGTTACTTCTCTGCCATTTGGGGAGGGAGAAGCCTATACGTCTAATATTTTCGCGCGTTTAGGACAAGGGAGGCCGCATATTAGTTATGCTGGGCATACAGATGTTGTACCTCCCGGGTGTGTGGAAAAATGGCGTTTTCCCCCGTATGAAGCCCGTTGTGTCGAGGGTATGCTTTACGGTTCTGGTGCTTGTGATATGAAAGGCGGTATTGCCGCCTTTGTCTCTGCTGTTGCCCGTAGGGTTATGGAGGGGAATCCCCTAGGAGGATCTATTAGTTTTCTCATCACAGGTGATGAAGAGGGAACGGCGCAATATGGTACTCGTAAAGTGCTGGAATGGATGCAGGCTGAAAATCAGTTGCCTGATTATTGCCTTGTAGGGGAGCCCACAAACCCTAAAACCCTTGGGGAAATGGTCAAAATTGGTCGTCGTGGTAGCCTTAATGCACGGATTATTGTGGAGGGGGTGCAGGGGCATGTTGCTTACCCTCATCGTGCTGATAACCCTGTTCATCGGCTTTTGAAAATTTTGGCAGCACTTCAAGCTGTTCCTCTTGATGAGGGTACTCGCTATTTTGAGCCTTCAGGTTTACAAATTACCAGTATTGATGTGGGTAATCCAGCAACGAATGTTATTCCGATGCAAGCCGAAGCGCGGCTCAATATACGGTTTAATGAGAGACATACAAGTGCTGATTTAATAGGTTGGTTGAACACGCTTTGCCGTCAATATGCCCAGAATGTACAGGTTGAAATACAGGTAAGTGGCGAGTCATTTTTAACTTCTCCAACACAAGAAACCGAAGAGCTTGTGCATGCCATTACTCAAGTAACAGGGATGGTTCCTCGTCTTGATACAGGGGGAGGAACATCCGATGCACGATTTATAGCTCAATATTGTCCTGTTGCTGAATTTGGCTTAGTTGGTGCGACTATTCATCAAGTTAATGAACATGTCGCGTTGGCAGATTTGGAAAAATTGGCACAAATTTACGAAATTTTTCTTAAAAGGGTAGGTGTGTGATTTCTAGTTTCAATAAATCAAATGCGGCGTGGCGTATTTTTCAAGGTATGATTTTATTAGCGGCTGGACGTCGCGAAGGTATGATATATTTCGAGGGGACAGTAGACGCGTTTTATACCTCTTTAGCGCCATGGCTTGCCTTTTTGATAGTGGATAGCTGCCAAATTTTTGTTCAATCTAATAAAATGATCGTCGCGATCAAACTTTTATTATCTTTTTGTGTACTTTTATTACCAGCTGTTATTTCTCAGGTTTATGCTACTAAATGGAGTTGTACACCTCTTTGGTTACGCTATATCACGGCAGCGACGTGGTGTAATTGGGTTACGGTGTTAGTGCCCTTATTGACGGTTATTTTGATTTTGTCTTTTTTGCCGCATCTTATTCATCAGCCCATTTTGATGAAAATAATTTTAGTAACGGTTGCTCTTTATGGCGTATGGCTTCAATGGTTTATTGCCCGTGTTGGATTGTCTATTAGTAGATGGCGGGCGGCTGTACTCTATGCAACAATATTATGTGCAAGTGTGTTGCTTTATGTCATCGTGGCTCTTTTACCACCGCATTATGTTGCTTTAACAGATGTTTTGCAGCATCATTCTATAGGTGTTCCTAAAAAATAAATGAAAAAGTTAAGAGGTTAAAAAACAGTGAACAATAATAACAATTATCTTTATCAGAGATACTAAGAGAAATTGTTATTGTTGAAGAGTCTGAAAAAATACGAGAAAAATCAGCACGTAAAACCTAATATTATTCTTAATCGTTTGGATTTGTTGGGGTATGGTTGTTTTTTCAAGTATTAGAATCACGTATCAATCAAGTGAGAGGGAATATATCACCTTTAGGGTGGGTAATAATGCTCATTTAGGTCTTTATATGGTGGAGATAGAAAAAGGGTTTTAGACGCAGCTATTATTTTTTTAAGCCAAGTATTGAGGGTTTTTCAATTTACTTTTTTGTATCATAACTGTATGGGTGTTGGCGACATAAAAGGGTCGGGTATATAGCCAATATTCTTTAAGTAAAGTCCATCAGGTGGTGCGGTAGGGCCTGCGGCGCTACGGTCACAGGCGGCAAGGGCTGTCGTAACGCGTTCGGGTTCCCATTGCCCTGTGCCGACAAGTTTAAGCGTGCCGACCATATTTCGCACTTGATGATGTAAAAAAGAACGCGCTTGAGCCGTAATGATAATTTCATCGTTGTGTTGTGTTACGGTGAGCCGGTCTAACGTGCGCAGTGGATTGCGTGCTTGGCAGGCAGCTGCTCTAAAAGAAGTGAAATCATGCCGTCCGAGTAAATAAGTAGCAGCTTGTTGCATGTGTGCGACGTTTAAGAGGGGTTTCACATGCCAAACGCGCCCTTTTGTAAGGGTGGGACGGGCACGGCGGTTCAGAATACGGTAGCAATAAGCGCGCCATATGGCAGAAAAGCGTGCGCTCCATGTTGGGCTAACGGGAGCCGCTGCTAAAATAGACACAGGGTAAGAAGTTAGATAAAAGCCAAGCCCTTCGCAGAGGGTATGCGGTGTTAAACGGGCGTTGATGGGAAAATCTAAATGCGCTACTTGTCCGAGGGCATGAACGCCAGCATCTGTACGCCCTGCCGTTACGCTGTTGATAGGGTGTCCCCCGACAAGTTGGCTTGCCGCTTCTTCTAACACCTGTTGTACAGACAAACCATGAGCTTGGCGTTGCCACCCTACAAATCCCGATCCGTCATATTCTATTTTAAGCGCCCAACGTTGGTAAGTAGGGGGATCAGTCATGATACGTACTCATGGTGGCATGTGTCATGGGGAGGGAGGAGAAGCCTCAAGAGAAGTCCCGAGAATAGTGCCGATAGGCAAAGGTAAGCCGCGTAAAAATGTAGGCGCGTCCATCATTTCTTTTCCCGGGCGCTGGATACGGAGCAATTTAAGGGCTGTTTGATGACCACAGGCGACAAGAGGCACGTTATTGGCATTATCAATAATCGTACCCGGCATTATATTCGTTTGATTGACGGGGAGAGGCGCTGGTTCAGCTTCCCCTATTTTCAAAAATAAAGTATGAGGGGGGTGTGTTGACGTTGTTAATGTTGTAAACGTGCCGGGCCACGGTGTAAGAGCACGAATACGGCGGTCTATGGCTTCAGCATCATCAGACCATGGAATACATCCTTCTTCACGGGTTAGACGATGCGCATATGTCACACCTGTTTCAGGTTGCGGGCAGGCAGGGGGCAAAGCATGCGTAACGTTTTGTAACAAGCGAACCATCATCTCTGCACCGAGCGTGCTTAAACGATCGTGTAACTGATTGGCTGTGGTTTTTGGCGTAATTGGCACAGATTCTTGTAATAGTGTAGGACCTGTATCAAGCCCTGCGTCCATACGCATAAGGGTAATACCACTTTGGGTATCGCCAGCAAGAATAGCGCTTTGAATAGGGGAAGCCCCGCGCCAACGAGGGAGGAGGCTAGCATGGATATTCACACAACCAAGACGCGGAGTGTTGAGAATGACTTCAGGTAAGAGCAATCCGTAGGCAACAACAATCACAATATCAGCGTTAAATGCTGCAAATCTTTCCCATTCTTCAGGGGCTTTACGGAGTGAAACAGGATGAAAAACAGGAAGATCTAAACGTTCGGCTGCCTGTTGTACAGGGGAAGCGTGTATATTTTTACCGCGTCCAGATCGGCGTGGAGGTTGAGAGTAAACCGCGACAATATCATGCCCTGCTATATGTAACGCGTGGAGGGTAGGAACAGAGAAATCAGGCGTGCCCATAAAAATAATACGCATAGATTATCCTCTTTAATTTGTTTCTTGTTTTTTGTGTCTCTTTTTAGAGGGGCGTATTCTTTAGCTCTGTTTTAATTTTTTACTTAGGCGACGTAAAATCATGTTACGCCGTAAGGCAGAAAGGTGATCCACAAATAAAACACCATTGAGATGGTCAATTTCATGTTGAATACAGGTTGCAAGGAGGCCGTCAGCTTCATATTCTCGGGTTTCGCCGGTGATCGTCATCCACCGTACGCGAATAGCTTTCGGGCGTACAACATCGGCATATTGGCTCGGTAAAGAGAGACAACCCTCTTCACGCTCTGCCATTTCCTCTGATTCCTGAATAATTTCAGGGTTAATCATAACAAGGGGGGGCGTAGGATCTTCTTTTGGAATTTTCTCTTTGGTTTCTTCTTTTTGCCCGAGATCAATGATGAGAAATCTTTGACTAATCCCTACTTGTGGCGCGGCGAGCCCAATTCCGGGGGCTTTGTACATGGTTGCAAAGAGAGATGGAAGTATAACCCGAATATCAGCCATATCGTCAGGACGAACAGCACGCGCTTTTTGGCGCAATGTTGGGTGAGGAGGGGTTAAAATCGTAAGAGGGGAAGCGGCATCGGCTAAAGCAATATAGATCGCTTCGTCAGAAGAAAGAGCGTGTGGTGTACTATGTGTCATAATGTCTAAAATACCTTTCTTTTTATGGTATAAAGAGAAATAATAAGAAAAACAATAAAACCCTTAAAAAAATTAAGTAAAAACATAAAAAATCACAAAAAAATCATAAAAAAATGACAAAAAATAATCGTTGAAAATTGAAATCCGTTCTTTGAAATCCTATCTCTTACTTTAAGAGAGAGACTCTTTATTTTGAAAGAGCTTGTATCGCTTGGTGTATTTTATATACTTTATAAAAACCAGTAAGAAAATCAGCTTTTGAAAGTGATTTGAAAATATGTCGTCAAGGCTTTTTGGGTCCCCTGTTTTTTTAGGTTTTGATCATCTTGAGCAAATGTTAGACCGGGTTGGTAAAGGATCGGTGGACGGGTATCCGCCCTATAATATTGAGCAGCTTGCGCCTAATCGTTTGCGGATTACATTAGCTGTTGCGGGTTTTCAAATGGAGGGGTTGCAAATTACCCAAGAAGATAATCAGCTTGTTATTCGCGGTCGTCAAATAGATGAGGGGGAGGAGCGCGTTTATTTACATCGTGGTATTGCGGCACGTCAATTTCAAAAAGCCTTTGTTTTAGCAGAAGGCATAGAAATTGCGGGGGCGTGGTTAGATAGTGGTTTATTACATATTGATTTATTTCGTCCTCAACCAGAAGTGCGCGTTAAACAAATTAAAATTATGCAAGGTAGACAAAAACGTTTGGCGGAAACGGCGCCTGTAACAAGTACAGTGAACAGCACAACAGCGCAAGTTTTGCATCCGATAACTGACGTGAGTTAAAAAGAACACTTTAAAACCAACTGAAACACCTAAAAAACTCAAAGGATAAAATGTTATGGTAAAAAGTACACGAACGCAAAATAGTATGTCATTTGATGTGTCGCATTATGAAAAATTTTCCGATATTCGTCAGCTCACAGAAAAACAATTTCGGTTATTAGGGGTGCGTACCGTGGCTTATGTGCGTCCAATTCTGACAAAAGATGGGGAAAAAGGCTGCGCAATTTGTGCTGCTGATGGGTCTTTACTTGCCGTTGTAGAAGACATACAATCAGCACTCGGGACAATCCTTCAAAACGATATGATGCCCGTTTCTGTGCAATAAATGTAAGATTTTTATAATTTTTTGGTGAAGTTTTTTCTTTAAAGAGATCTACTTTTTTTATTTATTTCTGTTGCTTTTGCTAAAACGGGGAATAGAGAGATTTTTTATTCTTCTATGTCGTTTGATTTTTTTGATTTATGGCTTCCTCGTGTTCCTAACGCAATTCCTGAAATAAATAAAAAGGCGTTAAGTATTCCAGAAAAGACTTTATCAAACCATGTAGAATTTGTACAACGTGCACCATATATAATAATAATCGCAATAAGAAAAAGAAGTAAAAAACAAAAGACAAGTGCTGCAGCATGCGCTTTGTCGTCTGTACCATATCTAAAAAATATTAAATTGATATACAAAACACGCCCATCAGCAGATAAACCTGTTTGGTCTGCTAATCCTTTTTTTGTTTCTTTATCAGCTTTTTGAGAGTCTAAATGAGAAGATGGTTTGCTAATACTATCAATATCAAGCTCATTAATATCAAGCTCATTAAGATCATCAGGTTTGTGTTTTGAGGGCTGATCGTCCATGTTGAACTTTATTTGTAAAAACAGCCTTAATAAGGGCGTTAGGTATTGTAGGTTTTTGTCTTAAATCCCCTTGATATTTTTCTGAGACAATAGACCAAGGTTCTCCCTCCGCATGGGTAGAATTGGATAATTGAATACCTGTATAGTTTTTATGAACGTCCCAAACTTTCCGAATAAATGCTTTAAGACGTTCACTGACACCTTTAGGTATATGCATATCAAAATGACAATCTAACGGATCATTATTTTTTGGTTGGAGTTGCGAAAGTTTTCTAACAACAGGATTGCGTCCATAACCTTGGGTTTGGATATAAATGTCCCGAATAACAGGTCCCCAAGGCCACGCCTCAATATCCTCTTCAAAAAGGGGACGTTGTTTAAGTGCCAAAAACCATGCTTGTGCATAATAAACGAGTTTTTGAAGTTTCATTTGATCAATATCAATCGACTCTTCAAAACCGAGCGTTAAAAACTCATTAGCAACTTCGATAGCTGTAGAGGGAGCAAAAGGAGTCTGAGAATAATCACACGTTTTATCCATCATGACGTTACGAGCCTCCTCATCACTCAGTTAAAGTATAGAACTCCTTTACGATAAATATATAGTCGGTAATGACTTTTGACAAGATAAGGAATAATTAAGGCATCAAGAATTTATAGGTGTAGACTTTGGTTTGGATTTCTTTGGCGAGGTTTTTCATTTTTTCTTTTAAGATGAGGAGGAGCTCGTTATAGGCTTCGTCGTTGGAAGTTTTGTTCATTTTGCCGTTGGTTTCGCCTTGAAAATATTTCCGAATATCGTAATAAGAGGCGTTGATATTGATATTTTGCCCGTAATGTTGTTTGGCGTGGTAATAGGTCCATAATTCACGTCCGGCGTCAAAAACCGCTTGGGCTTGTTCCGTTAAAACAAGAGGCGCTGTGGGGATAAGGCTTTTATGCTCGGTTAAAAGTGTGCCTGTTTGTTCTTGGGGTTTCATTTTGCCTGCGATAAACCGGCTCATAAAATCCGAAGCAAAAGCACTTTTACAACCGATGTCGCGTTCCGTAAACGGGATCCAATGATTTACGCCTTGTTCTGCACTAATTTTATTTTGCCCATGAAAAAGCGTAAAAATAAGGCAGTTTGTGTGAAAATCGGTATCGTCTTGCCAAGAGTCGTCGGGGTAAAGAAATTGATCACGGTCATTAAGCCATGTGGCGGGTATGCAATGGCGCACACTGATAAAGATGCAGGTTTCAAAAAGGTTTTTTTTTGTGATATTTGTTCCGCGTGGGCTTAATATTTGACTTTTTTCATTAACGATAAAACATCCGTTACTATTTTGAAAATCAGGACCAATTGCCCTTAAATAGCCTATGTAAGATCTATTTTTTCTGTCATAATAATCTTTTATCCAATTGATTATATTTTTACTATTAGAGGGGATAAAAATATTTTTTTTCCCATATTTCTCGCCATTTGCATTATACATATCGGCTTGTATTTCTGTCAAATCTGTTTTACTATTCTCTGTTCTGTTCTGTTCTGTTCTGTTAT
>JAFVHT010000012.1 GCA_017474285.1 Acetobacter sp. | reverse complement strand
CGGCAATGGATTTGGCTTCGGTGTCCCAGATGGAAGCTGCTGTATATCAAACTTAATATCATTAAGCTGCAATGGCGTCGGCGTCCCTGTCGCATTAACAGTGCCATTCATCGCCATATACCCCTCTAAATAATAACCACTTAGAATATTATAGTATCAATATCCCTGTTGATGTCCTTGCGCACGGGCACCGGGGGTTTTTAGTTTCATCACGTAAGCGATAATAGTCGCAACAGGTTGGAAATATTCAGGTGGAATTTCCGACTCCAACGGTAAAGCATGAAGCGCTCGAGCTAAAGGTGGATTTGCGACAACAGGAACGCGTGCATCTTCTGCTGCTGTGCGAATACGTGCAGCAAATTCATCGACACCTTTTGCAATAATTTGAGGGGCTGAGTCAGTTTCAGAATCGTATTTAAGAGCGACAGCGTAATGCGTTGGGTTTGTAATAACAACCGCCGCTTTTTGAACATTTTGAATCATACGTTGCCGCGCCCGACTAAGACGTATAGCTTTAAGACGCCCTTTAACATGAGGATCACCTTCTGTTTGGCGGTATTCCTCTTTAATATCTTGAAAACTCATTTTCAGTTGAGAAAAACGATGATAACGCGTCCACACATCGTCAAGAACTGCTATACAACATTGTACAATAAGAACAATCAAAGTCGCATAAATAAACCATGAGGACATTTCCCGCACAAGTCGCTCTGCTGTCCAACGCTCAGCCCCATGGGCAACTTTTAATGTACTGAGTGCAACGCCATAGAGTACAAGGCAAAACATGACAAGTTTAGCAACGCTTTTAGCCATCTCAACAAGGTTTGTTATACCAAAAATGCGTTTAATCCCTTTGAGGGGCGAAAGACGCGACAAATCAGGCTTAAGGGCTTCTGGACGAAATAAAAAACTCGTTTGCAAAAAGCCAATAATAAGAGTCGCAACCGTTCCAACAAGCGCAAATGGAACCGTTATTTTCAAACAGGCCTCTTGAGCGCTGTGCATCGCAATATAAACAGACCCCATATCCGGAGAAATATCAGCAAAATGCTCCATAATTATTTCCATACGGATAACAAATTGCTTAACGGCATCTCCAGAAAAAATAAGGAAGAAAACAAGGAATGACGCAAGAACGATGAGCATCTGCACTTCGCGCGATTGGGCAACATTTCCCTCTTCACGTGCTTTTTCAAGGCGGTGCGCTGTCGGGTCTTGCGAGCGTTCGCCCCCGCCCGATCCTTCTTCAGCCATAAGCAGATCCTCTTTTTCTTAACGCGATTTTATACGTCAATCTAAAAGTACTCTAAACACACTTCTCAAGAGAATTATAAGAAAATGCTATAATAATTCTAGGTTTCTCTATTTTTATGGAATAAAATCATCTAATGACGAAAAACGAGTCCGGGCAGTCCTTGAAGTAAATCGGTGGCGCGTTCTTGCCAAACATCTGTAGTCACATGAATTAAAATAGCCATAAGAAAAACGCCGCCAAGAATTTGTACAGGCATCCCAACAAGATATACTTGAATCGTTGGCAAAAGGCGGTTTAATACCCCCAACATAGCGGGAAACAAAAGACCAATAAGCACAAAAGGCGTTGCCAACTGGAATCCTAACTGAAAAATAAGGGTTGTTGCAACGGCAACACTTTTCGCCATATCACCAAGCAAAATCATATGCCCGGGTGGAAAAAGGTTGTAAGACCCATCAATAGCTTCAAGCGGTAAAGCGTAAAGCCCTGTTGTTAGAAAAGCCACAGGAACAAACATCACCGCCATATGACTTAACGCCGTTGATCCCACCCCCATTTGTGGATCGGGTTGTAACACGTTAGAAAGACCAATCATCACCGCCATAATCTGCGTAGCAATGACCATCGCTAACCCAATAAGACGGGCAAGCCATCCTATAAAAGCCCCGCATAACAGTTCCCCCGCAACAATAGCGAGAGCAAAAGCGGGGTTATGCAAAGCATCGGCACAAGGGGCAACAAGGCGATTTTGTACGACGGGCAATACTGTAAATGTGACACAAAATGCAAGAGCAGCACGAAGTGTCATGGGGACATCTGTTTCCCCTAAACCGGGTACCGTCATGACAACAGCACTGACCCGACATAACACCACCATAAACATGGCAACAAGAACGGGTAAAGACGGTACACCCGGTAGAAAAGATTCCCACATTACAAAAAAGACTCGTAACGTGTGAGAAAAGTTCTTTTCACGATCCACCAACAAGGATCATTTGATCAAAAATAGTACGCCCATAGGTATAAAGCGTGGAATACATAAAAGCCCCTGTAAAACCAAGCGCAAACACCGTTGCTAGAAATTTAGGCACGAAAGAAAGAGTCGCCTCGTTAATTTGTGTGACAGCCTGAAAAAGGGAGACCACAACACCCGCACACAAAGAGGCAAGCAAAGACGGTCCTCCCACTTTGACAGTTACAATAAGGGTCTGCCTCAGCATTTCATGAATATCAACGGCCGTTTGCATAGTGCTACGAAAACCCTCAATAAATCACTTTAAGGCGCATCAAATGGGCAAATCAAATCGTCATTCTCATAACTTCTTGATAAGCTTGAACAATCCGATCCCGCAAAGTTGTAACGGTTTGTAGCGTAAGTTTGGCTTCTTCAACAGAAGTCGCAATTGTTGAGAGATTCCCCCCACCAGAAAGCCCTATAGCACTTTGATGCTCAGCAACACGACCCGTATCAATAGCGTCCTTAAGAGCTTTTGTAAGTGCGTCTCCAAAAGAAGTCACAACATCAGGCTGTGATCCGCCAGAAATCCCGCCCATGTTAAAAGCGTTTTGCATGGTCTTTTGCGTAGACCCATAGGCGTTAGCGGCATCAAAACTACGCGTAATAAGATCGTTCATGATTTCTCCTTAAGAATTTAGAAAGAATTGAGCATATATTAAGAGTTAAGGTGTAATTCTTACTGTTTCTTAAATGCTATTGGGTAATATTTTAGACAAAATAAGCTAAAGACAACAACTTTTTCAAATGTAGATTACACGATTTTACAAACTTAATCAAACCTTAATCGCTGAATCGTTTTTTGCTGAAACATGGCACGTTTTGAAAAACAGCACAAAAACTCTAGATTCAAAAAAAATGACAAAGTTTTTATAGACTTGCAATGTTTTTCTTAACAACTTCTTAACATCTTTTGTTTTTAATGGTTCTATCGGATCGCCTTTCCTTAACGCAACAAAATCCCTAACTGCCCCTAAATGCTCCTAAATGAATGAAAATTGATTTATAAATTTTACGTATAAACTTCCCCCTTGACAGACACTAACAGCCTCTTTACTCTCTGGAAAAGAATTAACCATTTGGAAAGGGTGTTCTGTGTCCATTTTTAACTCTCTTACAACAGCTGTTAGCGGTATTGAAGCGCAATCAACAGCCTTTACAAATTTAAGTAATGCCATTGCGAATAGCCAAACCGTTGGTTATAAAGCCGATTCTACATCGTTTCAGGACTTTGTGGCAGGTTCTCTTGTTGGTACAGCGTCTGCTTCAGAAGGTATATCGCAATCTGTTTCAGCGGTGACCGTTCAGCATGTTGAAAAACAAGGCGCCGCAACGGCAAGTGTTGACCAGCTTGCTATGGCAATTGCTGGGAATGGAATGTTTGTTGTCGCCTTACCGAAATCTATCGCGACAGCGGGGGGGGAGACACAATTTCAAACTATGACATATTTTACCCGTAATGGTGAATTTTATCAGAATAAAGACGGGTACCTTGTTAATACGAGTGGTTATTATTTAGAGGGGTATATGGCGATGAATGGCACTGTTAATGCGACAGGGACGCCGACGCCATTGCAGCTTAATGATATTAAGTTTGATATACAGCAGCTTCCATCTGGGACACCGAAGCCAAATCCATTGCCG
>JAFVHT010000002.1 GCA_017474285.1 Acetobacter sp. | reverse complement strand
TTTTTCTTGAGCAACGTTGAGTTTTTTTGTCATAAACATTTCCCAGAGTTCCCTGCAACGGAACACCACGAGTTTTTCTAAACGTGTAAGGTCTTGAATGTTACGTCCGGCGAGTTTGTTTTTCCAAAAGGCGTATTTTTGTGGGCGTGAGGGACATTGGGCTAAATGACGAAGAGCAAAATACGGGTCTGATAAAGCTTGTTCAAACCCCCACTCCTCTGGGATTTGTTTTTCAAACCAACCCGTCATGTTGCGTGTTTCACGTACAACGGGGTATTCATTTTCCCCCTCAAATTGATGTTTGAACCAACTCATTCGTTCCATTAAGGGAAAAGTACGACTGGTAAGACGAACAGTAACGGGCGCAAAAACCATCGCCACCACGGGAGCACAAATAAAATAGACAAAACTAGACAAACTAAACCCTAATAATTTTTGAACTCTTGGAGTAAAATATGGAAAAATATAAATGCCTAAAAAATAAGCGCATACTAATCCACATACAGAAACAATCCAAAGACTTTTTACACATTCGTCCCAAGAAAGAACACGCTCTGTCCGATTTTGACTGCCCCAAACAAGCACCTTTCCTTTCAACCAACTCCATAAAATACAATTGATAAGAATCATCCCTATTGGTGACATAGTAATATTAATAAGCCCTCCTAGTAAAAAAGAATAAAGGCTTTTTACCATAGAAACAGAGGTTCTATATTTCTTCCACAAGGCTATTAAAGGAAGTGCTACCGCTGTTACCATAGAAAAAACAAAAATATAAAAAGACCACATAAAAATATTATGATACCGGAACATAATCATATGAATCATTAAAGGATAATGAACCATATAATAGAGCCCTAGGTAACTCATCACAAAAAAGATAAGACCTGTAACCGCGTTAAAATAGTTAACGGAATAAACAAATAAAGACATTTTTCCAAAAGAAGAAAGCTTTTTAAGCCTAAAAAAACGTAACCAATCAAGAGCACCATAAATCCAACGGGCTTCTCGTTTCATAGCGTCTAATAAATTATGAATTTGATCATCAAAGGCAACAAGCGTCGGTAACTCCCATACTTCATACCCTGCCCCTTCAAGCAAAAACGCTTCTATAAAATCATGAGATTTAGGTTTTCCTGCCGGAAAAGGTCCGTATTTTGAAAGAACAGGTAAATTACAGTGTTGCATCATTGCCTCTGTTCTTAAAATAGCATTATGCCCACGAAAAACGCCCCGCGCTATTCTAAAGTAATACCGTGCAGAAGGTGCAAGTAAATTACCTAAATTGTGGCCATAACTTCTCAGCTTCCCTAATAACGTACCAGAGTGTATTTCATAATTGATAGACTGAATAAGCCCTATAGTGTCATTGCCCTCCATAGTACGGACAAGCGTGACCATGGTCTCTGCTGGCATAATACTATCGCCATCGAGCATGATAACAGCCTTAAATTCCCCCCCCATCGGCGGAAAAAATCAGAGGTATTCCCTACTTTCGCAAAGGTGTTCATAATACGATGACGATAATGGATCCCAACATCAGGAAACTTCTCTTTTAAAAGAAAAACCGCTTTTTGTTCTTGTACAATCACATC
>JAFVHT010000011.1 GCA_017474285.1 Acetobacter sp. | reverse complement strand
TATACCGAAGAACTTAAAAATACACTGGAAAAAACAGCAAGTTTTGATGCCGCTATTGCTGATCCATGGTTTGCCCTAAGGCATATGGTCAGTATTCCTTACAAACCTAAAAAATACGCGTTTTGGAAAGAAAAACTTCAACACAAAAACATAAAAGAACTGACCCGGTTAGAAAAACTCGTTGTGTTGCGGTGTCGAGAATTATGGGAAATGTTCTTCCTAAAAGAATATGCCCGTAAAAAAAACAGAAAAATAAATAAAATCATCAGAAAAAAATAACGCTTCAACTGCTTCAAGTGTTTGTAAAAAAAAACATCAAAAGCTTGATCTGTTAAGACCTAAAAAACACGTCAAGCACCAAAAAAGGAAAAGAATCATCGGTTTTTGTGCTATTATGCTGGAAAAACGCCTCGAACAATGAAAGCCGTCGAATCAATGAAATCTTCTCCTTATAATCGTGTTACAGAAGCCCTCGCTTTTGATGATGTTCTCATTGTACCCGAACCATCAGATGTCGTTCCGAATCAGGTTGATGTTGGTACGTCTCTGACACAGACAATGACATTAAAAATCCCGTTGATTTCTGCGGCTATGGATACAGTTTCAGAAGATCGTATGGCGATCGCTATGGCACAACAAGGTGGGCTTGGGGTTATCCATAAAAATTTAACACCTGAAGAGCAAGCCGAACATGTAAGGCGTGTTAAACGCTTTGAGTCCGGTATGGTGATTAACCCTGTTACTGTTGGGCCTGATCAAACATTGGCGGAAGTACGTGCTCTTATGCACCGTCATGGTATTAGCGGGTTACCTGTTGTTAAGCCGGGTACGCAAGAACTTGTAGGGATTCTTACGAACCGTGATGTGCGTTTTGCTAGTGATCTTCATCAACGCGTTTCAGAGTTGATGACACATGATCATCTTGTTACTGTAAGACAAGGCGTTGATGCCGATACAGCGCGTCACCTTTTACATCGGCACCGTATTGAAAAACTCCTCGTTGTTGACGAAGAGAATCGGTGTATTGGCATTGTTACCGTTAAAGATATGGATAAAGCGGTAACTCATCCATTGAGCATTAAAGATGATATGGGTCGTTTGCGGTGTGCTGCGGCTGTGGGTGTTGGAGAAGACGGATTTCATCGGGCACAATTACTGATAGAAGCGGGGGCTGATGTTCTCGTTGTGGATACAGCACATGGGCATTCAAAAGGCGTTCTTGAAATGGTTGCCCGCCTTAAAGAAACCTATGCCGATGTTCCGCTTATCGGTGGGAATGTTGCCACACCCGAAGGTGCGCGTGCCCTTGCTCAAGCTGGAGTTGATTGTGTTAAAATTGGTATTGGTCCCGGGTCTATTTGTACAACACGTATTGTGGCAGGGGTAGGTGTGCCACAATTTTCTGCAATTTTAGAAACAGCTCAAGCCTGTCGAGAATATAACGTGTGCTGTATTGCCGATGGGGGTATTCGCACTTCTGGCGATATTGTAAAAGCAATTGGGGCAGGGGCAGACGTAGTTATGATTGGGTCATTACTTGCTGGTACAGAAGAAGCCCCAGGCGAGGTGTTTTTATATCAAGGACGTTCCTATAAATCTTATCGCGGTATGGGGAGCTTGGCAGCTATGGCACGCGGCTCTGCCGATCGTTATTTTCAGCAAGAAGTGAAAGATACTCTCAAACTCGTTCCTGAAGGGATTGAAGGGCAAGTACCCTATAAAGGGGCTATGGCGGCGGTTGTGCATCAACTCGTAGGAGGGCTTAAAGCGGGCATGGGCTATACGGGTTCGCGCACAATTACAGAACTTCAACAGCGTGCGCGGTTCCGTCGTATTACAGGGGCTGGCTTGCGTGAAAGCCATGTGCATGATGTTTCAATTACGCGAGAAGCCCCTAATTATCGGCAGGATTAAGTAAGCGTATGACGCCTTCTGCACAAATTGCGGCAAGTATTGAATTACTTGCTGCGATGGAGGAAGCGCCTCGTAAACCAGCTGATGCCATTGCCCATCATTTTTTCAAAGAACGACGTTATATTGGTAGTAGTGATAGACGCAATATTTCTACGTTGGTGTGGCATGTTTTGCGGCATTGGTATAAATTAACATGGTGGCTCGAAAAACAGAGTTTGACGCACCAAGAGCATACGCAACACACACAACAACAGGGGTTAAAAGTCATACCGCGTTTGCTTGTAGGGGCATGGTTGTTGTTTGATGGTTTGCGTTTGCAAGAGGTTATCACTCTGTATCAAGAAGGGCGTTTTTCGGCAGGGTCATTAACACAACGAGAAATAAACGCGTTAGTGGCTTTGGAAGGGCAGTCTTTAATGTCTTCTGCTATGTCGCGTGCAGTTGCGTTGGAAGTGCCAGAATGGCTTTTACCTGCTTTAGAGGAAAGTTTTGGACCTGATACAGAGTGTGAACTTGCCGCCTTGTCTGTACCAGCCCCCTTAGATGTGCGGGTTAATATTTTACGAAAAACACGGGAAGAAGCTTGTGTTGCTCTTGCGCGTGAAGGAATATATGCCAAAAAAACAGTGTTATCTCCTTGGGGCTTGCGTCTTAAAGAACGTACATTGATAACCTCAACCACGCCTTTTCGGGAAGGGATTATTGAAATTCAAGATGAGGGGAGTCAACTTGTTGCCGCGATAACAGGGGTAACTCCCGGTATGCGCGTGTTGGATTATTGCGCTGGCGCTGGAGGGAAAACTTTAGCGATGGCGATGATGATGCACAATAAAGGGCATATTGTCGCTTGTGATGTTTCTGCACCGCGTTTAGAGGGGGCTGTTAAACGCTTGCGTCGGGCGGGCGTGCATAATGTTGAGCGACATTTGTTACTGGAGGGTGATAAATGGGCAAAACGGCGTTTAGCGTCGTTTGATTGTGTGTTAGTCGATGCACCTTGTAGCGGTATAGGCACATGGCGGCGTAATCCAGATGCACGTGTGCGTCTCACCCGGACCGATCTTGAGGAGCTGGTAATACAGCAAGCAACTATTCTTGAAAGGGCAGCGGCGTTTGTTCGCCCAGGCGGGCGGTTAGTCTATGCCACATGTTCTATTTTACAAAAGGAAAATGCGGATCAAATAAAGGCTTTTCTTAAGCATCATACGGGGTTTAAGTCTGTGCCGTCGTTATCTCCGTTTGTGCCAGATATTTTGCGGCAAAAAGAGGAAATGACTCTTACCCCAGCGCGTCATGGTACAGACGGTTTTTTTGCTGTCGTTATGGAACGTCTTGAATCATAAACAAGTGATTCATAAATAATAATATAAGAAACAAATCAATCAATTTTCTTTTGAAAGGTCGAAAATGGCTCAAGACGTCATTTTCTTTGTACTTTTGGTGTTTGGGAGTAGTATGGTTGCGCAATGGGTGGCGTGGCGTTTTCGTTTGCCGGCTATTGTGTTACTTTTTGCGTTTGGGCTTCTTTTTGGACCTATCCTTCATATTATGCACCCATCGGAAATATTAGGGTCAGCTTTTCACCCTATTGTTTCCCTTGCTGTGGCGTTAATTGTTTTTGAAGGAGGACTTGCCCTTGATATTCGACAATTAAAAGAAGCGGGGGAAGGGGTTATTCGCCTTACGCTTATTGCTTTGCCTGTAAGCCTTTGTCTTGGGAGTGTTGCGGCTCATTATATTGGCGGTATGGCGTGGGGTCCGTCTTTTCTTTTTGGATCAATTATTGTTGTAACAGGTCCAACGGTTGTGTTGCCCTTGTTAAGACATGGAAAACTCAAGCCTCGTGTTGCGGCTTTTTTGCGTTGGGAAGCTATTCTTAATGACCCTATAGGGGCTATTTTAGCCACTTTCGTTTTAGAAATGTTATTAGTGCAACCTGCTGATGGGGCGGGTGCTTTTATCCCTTCGAACTTCATGCATATGATAGCAAGCACTATTATGGTGGTTGTGTTGGGAATTGGTACTGCATGGGGAGTGCGTTGGCTTTGTATGCGTGATCTCTTACCAGATTTTTTGAAAGTGCCTTTTTTCATTGCTTTAGCCCTTGTTTTATTTGTGATCGGGACATTGAGCATGAATGGTGCCGGGCTTATGGCGGCAACCGTTTTTGGTATGGGGCTTGTCAATTTGCGTATCCCGGGCATGGTTGAATTTCAGCGCATGAAAGAGTCTTTAGTGGTTCTGATTGTTTCTGTTTTATTTATTATTTTAGCAGCCGATCTGCATCGTGAGGAGTTAGAGACTTTATCATGGTCTATCGGGGCGCTAACTCTTGCTGTCCTTTTCTTGGTTAGACCTCTCGGGATTTGTTTTGCAACCATTGGTTCTAATCTCACTTGGGCGGAACGTATTTTTGTTGGGTGGATTGCACCGCGTGGTATTGTTGCAGCGGCTGTGGCGGGGATTGCTGAAGTACGTTTACAAGATGCAGGCTATCAGGGGGCTGAACAAATTATGCCTGCTGTGTTTGCCGTTATTGCGGCAACAATGATTTTACATGGTTTTTCTTTGGTACCTTTGGGGCGGCGGTTACACCTTACATTATCGAACCAACCAACGTTAGCCATTGTAGGTGCTAATGAATGGTCAACACAATTAGCGAGCGTTGTTCATCAAATAGGTGTACCTGTACTTATGGTCGATAGTTCAAAACACGATTTACGTTTAGCAGAACAAAAAGGTGTGCCTGTACTGTGTACAGAAGTCCTCTCTGAAGAGGGGGCTGAAAATCTTGAAGAAAGACCTGCGGATTATCTCATTACAGCGACACCTGATGCTATTTATAATGGACTTGTTTGTGCACATTTAGCCCATCATTTTGGAAAACAGCGTGTTTATCAAGTAAGCCCAGGGTTGTCGAGATTGGATCAATATCGCGGCTTAAGCCGTGAAGCACGCGGAAAAGTGTTAGGACAACCTGAATGGAGTTTTGAGCGTTTAGAGACTCTTTTGTGTCAAGGCTGGCAATTTGTCGCAATAGAGGTCACAGAGGAGAATCGCCTAGAACTTAACAATAAAGAAAGCGATTTTTTAATTTTCTTAGTCATTCAAAAAGGGGTTTCTATCACGGTGATGTCTGCTGAGGATAATAAACCGCTATCTCTTGGGTTAGGTTCTATTGTTATAGGCATTAAAAATGCCAACAATAGCTGAAAAGCTGAAAACAGCGTGAAAAAAAATCTCTTAACCCACCAATGGTGGGTGCGACAGGGATTGAACCTGTGACCCCCGCCGTGTGAAGGCGATGCTCTACCGCTGAGCTACGCACCCAATAAACTTATGCTGACTTTATATGTTTTTAGGGTCTTTTGGCAAGAGGAGAAAAGAACAAAGACAAAGAAAAGCATATTTTTGAATGTTTTTTTTGAACTTTATAGGGTAAAGAGTTGTTTCTAGTGTAAAATTCTCGTTTTTTTAAGCTATCTCTGTTTTGTTATGCGATAAACCTTTTTTTTCATGAAAGAAACCCAACGATTTTTTCAACTTCAGAAACAATCGGATCAGCAAGAGCGTTGGCACGTTCTGCCCCGTTCCGCAGCGTTTCAAGGAGATAGGTTTTATCGTTAAGAAGACGTTCTGTTTCCTGACCAATAGGTGTCAGGGTGTTAATAACGACTTCTGTGAGCGCAGTCTTAAAAGTGCTAAATCCTTGCCCTTGATAGGTCTCTAAAACATGGTTAATCGTTGTGTTTGTTAAGGCAGCATAAATGGAAACCAAATTTTTAGCTTCTGGTCTTTCTGTAAGTTCATCTGGGTGGGTTGGTAGGGGCTCTGTATCTGTTTTAGCACGCCGAATTTTTAAGCGGATCGTGTCGGCATCATCTGTTAAATCAATACGACTTTGAGAAGACGGATCCGATTTAGACATTTTTTTGGTGCCGTCTCGTAAACTCATAATGCGCGCAGCTGTAGGCGGAATTAAGGGGGTGACTTGTGGAAAAAATGTTACGCCATAATCATGATTAAATTTTTGAGCAATGTCGTTGGTGAGTTCTAAATGTTGTTTTTGGTCTTCTCCAACAGGGACGTGGGTTGCTTTATAAGCAAGAATATCGGCAGCCATTAAATTAGGATAAACATAAAGACCCGATGAGTAATTTTCCCGATCTTTACCCGTTTTATCTTTGAATTGGGTCATACGGTTAAGCCACCCGAGGCGGGTAATACAGTTGAAAATCCATCCAAGGCGTGCATGGGCATAAACAGCAGATTGATTAAAAAGAATATGTTTTTGAGCATCAATACCAGAGGCTAACAAAACCGCAGTTTGTGTTAAGGTGTGATGACGCAGTTCTTCAGGATTTTGCCATACGGTAATAGCATGCATATCGACAAGGCAAAAAAGACACATGTATTCAGATTGGAGCTGAACCCAATGGCGTATAGCGCCTAAATAATTACCAAGTTGAGGAACACCAGAGGGCTGTATACCTGAAAAAACGCGTTGCATAGGCATTATAATAACCTTTTATAAGAAGCATTAAAAAGTTGAAAACAACACTATATAAGAACTTTATTTATAACAAAGTTCCTTATATGAGGAGAGAAT
Source organism: Acetobacter sp. (assembly GCA_017474285.1). Classification (GTDB taxonomy): domain Bacteria; phylum Pseudomonadota; class Alphaproteobacteria; order Acetobacterales; family Acetobacteraceae; genus Acetobacter. The sequence goes on along the minus strand of JAFVHT010000011.1, from coordinate 19,934 downwards.
TTCTTTGATTTAAGAAAGTTAATAATGATAACAAAAATAAAAAGCAGTGTTGTTTTTTAAACAACACTGCTCTAAGGGGAGGAGATTAAGGAGAAATGTTTTGGGATGCGTGTTCAACGCCAAGAAGTTGGATACGGAAAATAAGGGGGCTATCGGGTGGGATAATACCCATAGCCTTATGTCCATAACCAAGTTTTGCAGGTACGTAAAGCATCCACGTATCACCAACATGCATCATCGGTAAAGCTTCCATCCAGCCTTGAATTAAACCATCTAGAGGCATTTGCATATAGGCAGCGCCTCCATGTTGATCAGAGCTATCGAAAATGGAACCATCGGGTAAACGTCCTTCATAGATGACCATAATCGTATCTCCCTTACGGGGCTGTTCACCATCTTTAGGACCTGCAACCAGAACTTTATAAGCTAAACCACTTGGGAGCGTTTTAACGCCGGGTGCAGAACGGAGTTTAGCCATTTCTTGAGCGGGTGTGTCTTCTAGTTTTTTTTGCGTACCACAAGCTGCAAGGGAAAGCGCAACAGTGACGGCAAGCAAAGAAGGAAAAAAGCGAAAATAACGGGACATAGAACAACTCCTTAAAAAAGACAAAATCAAGAAGGGTTTATAATGATCCCCCTTTACGACCGATTTGCGCGCCTAAACGTAAACGTAAAGCATTGAGTTTAATAAAGCCTTGAGCATCTTCTTGGTTATAGGCACCTTCATCGTCTTCAAAAGTTACAACGCGTGTATCATATAAACTATGCGTGCTTTCACGACCAATACAGATAACGTTCCCTTTGTAAAGTTTAAGGTATACACGCCCTGTTACAGAGTGTTGAGAGGTGTCAATAAGGGCTTGAAGCATACGCCGTTCTGGAGAAAACCACAAACCATTATACACGATAGACGCATAACGTGGCATTAAACTATCTTTAAGGTGCATAGCTTCTCGATCAAGGGTGATGGATTCAATACTCCGATGGGCTGTGAGTAAAATAGTTCCTCCGGGGGTTTCATAAATCCCGCGCGATTTCATTCCAACAAAACGATTTTCAACCAAATCTAAACGGCCAATACCATTTTGTTTCCCAAGTTCGTTGAGACGCGTTAGCAAAGATGCAGGTGAAAGAGATTCACCGTTGATTGCGACAGGATCACCACTGACAAAATCAATACTAATTTCTGTCACTTTGTCTGGAGCGGCTTCCGGTGAAATCGTCCGTTGAAAAACAATTTCTTCTGGAGGAATAGCGGGGTCTTCTAAAATTTTTCCTTCAGAGGAGGAATGAAGCAGGTTAGCGTCTACAGAAAAAGGCGCTTCGCCACGTTTATCGCGGGCAATAGGGATTTGATTTTCTTCTGCAAAAGATAACAAGCGGGTGCGTGAGGTCAAATCCCATTCACGCCATGGGGCAATAACAGTGATTTCAGGGTTGAGCGCATAGTAAGCCAACTCAACACGAACTTGATCATTCCCCTTGCCTGTTGCGCCATGGGCAACAGCATCAGCTCCTACAGCTTCGGCAATTTTAATTTGACGTTGGGCAATGAGAGGGCGTGCAATAGAAGTGCCAAGTAAATATTGTCCTTCGTAGAGGGTATTGGCGCGAAACATGGGGAAGACGAAATCTTTAACAAAAGTTTCGCGGAGATCTTCAACAAAAATTTCTTTAACACCAAATAATTCTGCTTTTTTGCGAGCCGGTTCGAGCTCTTCTCCCTGACCAAGGTCCGCTGTAAAAGTGACAACTTCACACTCATAGGTTTTTTGAAGCCAACGGAGAATAACAGAAGTATCAAGCCCGCCAGAATAGGCAAGCACAACTTTTTTTACGTGTTTTTTTCTACTAGAAGCTGTGCTCATTAAAGTGAATCTCCCTATGTACGACTTTCCAGTTATTCCAAATCCTCATGTTCCTCTATTACACCCGTTTTATTTTACTTATTGTGAGAATCCAATTTCTTTTCAATAAGGTCACGAATAGCACTCATCTCACACCCAATTCTTTGAATAGCGACCACGTGAGCTTCACATACTCTGTATATGTAAGCACCCACTCCATAGATGCCTATGACAGCAAGGCCTTCCCAAAGTAAATCGAACATATCTGCTTTTCCTTTATAGTCTGTTAAACAAATCTAGTAGTGAACGTTTAATACCCTCTTTTTTAGCATGTTGATGTGCGATAGGCTAGAGTACAATTTTCTGTAAGTTCTTTCAAAGAAAATTGTGTTTTTATTCAGACTATTGTTTTTAGAAAAGTCGTTGTTGTGAACGACATCAACGTGTGCGCTCACTGGCTGTTTTAAGCTGTCCACAAGCGGCAAGAATATCGCGTCCGCGTGGGGTGCGAATAGGTGAGGCAAACCCTGCTGCCATAATAATCTCCGCAAAGCGGTTTTGGCGTTCACGCGTTGAAGGTTTGTAGAGACTTTCGGGCCACGGGTTAAAAGGAATAAGGTTGACTTTTGCCGGAATACCTGAAATAAGGCGTACTAATTCACGGGCATCGGCATCGCTATCATTCAGACCACGAAGCATAATATATTCAAACGTAATGCGGCGAGAATTACTTGCTGCAGGGTAGCGACGACAAGCGGCAAGAAGATCTTCTATCGGATATTTTTTATTGAGGGGCACAAGTTCGTCGCGGAGGTCATTTCGTACAGCATGGAGTGAAATCGCTAAATTAACCCCAAGTTCCGCACCGCAACGATCCATAAAAGGAATAACGCCTGATGTAGAAAGCGTAATTCTGCGCCGAGAAATCCCTATTCCTTCGCCGTCCATAGCAATATGCATTGCTTTTGCAACATTTTCGTAATTATAAAGAGGCTCTCCCATACCCATGAGAACAATGGTAGAAAGGAGCCGTGGTGTTTCGCTTTTAGGGCTTGGCCATTCGGCATAAGAATCACGCGCTGCCATAAATTGACCAACAATTTCTGCAGCACTCAAATTACGAACGAGTTTTTGTGTGCCTGTATGGCAAAACGTACATGAGAGCGTACACCCTATTTGAGAAGAAATACAAACAGCACCGCGATCTTCTCGCCTATCGGGGATATAAACACTTTCTGCTTCTTGTCCATCACGAAAGCGGAAAAGAAATTTCCGTGTTCCATCACATGAGGTTTGGACAACAGAGGTTTCTGGACGACTAATCACAAAACGTTCAGCGAGTTTTTTTTGCAAAGGGCGGGCAATACTGTTCATTTTTGTGAAGTCTGTGACCCCTTGGTGATAAATCCAATGCCAAAGTTGTTTAGCGCGAAAAGGTTTTTCTCCTAGGTTTGTAAGATGTTGGGCTATTTCTTCACGTGTTAAGCCTACGAGGTCTTGTCTGCCATCGGGTAAAATAGCTGGCGGCGGGGTAAAAAGGGCTGTTTTGGCAAGAATACGGTGTTGTTCTTCGAAAAGGTGTGCGTCATTCGTGCCATGTGTGGTTAAAGGAAAAGAGGGGTGTAAAGGAGAAGACATTGTATTTTACTTTGGAGAATACAGAGTGAAAATGTTTAAGGGTTTTTTATTGGCGTTGAGCAGCAATCAAAAACTCTCGGTTACCTTTAGGACCAGTAATTGGGCTTGGGGTAATACCCAAAACCTTCCAATCGGGGAGCGCATGCCACCATGTAGAAATCATATGACAAACGTTTTGATGGACAATAGGGTCACGCACAACGCCTTTAGTGCCAACTTCTGTTCGTCCAGCCTCAAATTGGGGTTTAATCAGAGCGACAGCCCAAGCATTGTGAGCGGCAAGCGCAAGCGCTGCGGGGAGAACCGTTTTGAGGCTAATAAAACTCGCATCACAGACAATGGCTTCTAAAGGTGTTGGGATCAATATTGTGTCTAAAAAACGGGCATTACATTTTTCAAGAACAGTGACTTGTGGATGAGAACGAAGTTTCCAAGCCAATTGACCATGTCCAACATCAACGGCATAAACAGAACGTGCGCCATGGGTCAGTAAAACATCGGTAAAGCCGCCTGTAGAGGCACCAATATCTAAACAAATCCTATTTTGAGGGGAAAGGTCAAAATACTCTAAAGCATGGGCTAATTTACACCCACCGCGTGAAACCCAAGGATGATCTTGACCACGAAGCTCAAGAGGGGCATCTTCTGCAAGACACGCGCCCGATTTGTCAATACGTTTTTCTAAAGAAAACACAAGCCCTGCCATAATCAGGGCTTGTGCTTTAGTACGACTCTCAACAAGACCACGGTCAACAAGCAGTTGATCAACGCGTTGTTTAGCCATTGTTGAAAATAATCACTTAGGCTATTTGCTCTGCCACAGTGAGCTTAAGTGCGGCAAGAGCCGTTGAAACAATATGAGAGGCAGAAAGACCCGCTTCATCATATTGGGCTGTTTGTGTGTTATGATCAATAAACCTATCAGGAAGCGTCATAGGACGGAAACTTATACCATCAAGCAAGCCCGTCCGAGCGAGATGATGACAAACAAGAGACCCAAAACCGCCTTCAGAACCTTCTTCAATGGTAATGAGAACAGCGTGATGACGCGCAAGATTTTCAATTAGTGCAGTATCAATAGGTTTAGCAAAACGTGCATCAACCACTGTAGGAGGAAGTCCACGTGTAGCAAGAATATCTGCGGCTTTAAGACATTCGGCTAATCTCGGTCCGAGGGAGAGGATGGCAATACCTCCTTTTTCAGGACCATTTTGGCTACCCATTTCACGGATAATACGCCCACGACCAATGTCTAATAGAGATCCTTCAGTGGGGAGGTCATAGCCAAACCCATTACCACGCGGATAGCGTAAAGCAATAGGACCATCATCAAAAGCTGCGGCTGTTGCCGTCATATGCACAAGCTCAATTTCATCTGATGGAGCCATAATCGTCATATGAGGGAGACACCCTAAATAGGCAATATCAAACGAACCCGCATGTGTCGCGCCATCAGCACCAACAAGTCCCGCACGATCAATAGCAAAACGAACAGGGAGATTTTGTAAAACGACATCATGAACAATTTGATCGTAAGCACGCTGTAGGAAGGTGGAATAAATGGCACAAAATGGACGTAACCCTTCAGAAGCCATACCCGCAGCGAAAGTAACGGCGTGTTGTTCAGCAATACCCACATCAAAAAAACGATCGGGGTAGGCTTTCGCAAAAGCATCGAGCCCTGTGCCTGATGGCATGGCGGCTGTAATAGCTGTGATACGCGTGTCAGTGGCAGCTTGGCGAACTAACTCACGCGAGAAAACAGAGGTGTAACTTGGCGGACCTGCCGGACTTTTAACTTGCTCACCCGTAATAACGTTAAATTTTGTAACGGCATGGTATTTATCGCCCGCTTTTTCAGCAGGTTCATAACCATGTCCCTTTTTCGTAATAACATGGAGTAAAATCGGTCCATTATCTGTATCACGAAGATTACGTAAAATAGAAACGAGTTGAGGAAGGTTGTGACCATCAATCGGACCAACATAATAAAAACCTAGCTCTTCAAAGAGCGTACCCCCTGTAATCATACCGCGTGCATATTCATCAGCTTTACGGGCAGTACGTTCAATAGAGGGAGGGAGTTTCTTAATAAGACGCCCTGCTAAATCACGCAAATTCATAAATTGGCGCGAAGACATTAAGCGTGAAAGATAGCCAGACATAGCCCCTACAGGAGGCGCAATAGACATCTCGTTGTCATTGAGAATAACAATGAGCCGTTTTGCTCCTGCTCCTGCAACAGCAGCATTATTCATAGCTTCGTAAGCCATCCCCGCAGAAATAGACCCATCACCGATAACCGCAATAACATTGCGTTCACGATAAGTGGGGTTTTCTACAGCGTGTAAATGATGGGCGACCGTCATTCCCAACCCTGCAGAAATGGAGGTAGAAGAATGCGCCGCTCCAAAAGGGTCATACTCACTTTCTGAACGACGTGTAAACCCAGAAAGCCCCCCAGGTTGGCGTAAAGTACGAATGCGATCGCGCCGCCCTGTTAAAATTTTATGGGGATAGGCTTGGTGTCCAACGTCCCAAATAAGACGATCATCAGGAGTATCAAAAACAGCATGTAAGGCAACGGTGAGTTCAATAACACCAAGTGAGGCACCAAGATGCCCACCCGTCGTTGAAACAGTATCGACCGTTTCAGCACGTAACTCATTAGCCACAGCAACAAGTTGATCAACGGAAAGATTTCGTAGATCAGAAGGTGTATGAACACGATCCAATGCAGGAAAGCGTCCATATGTTGGAATTGTATTGTGATTGTTATGATCTGTCATGGGGGGGGGTCAGTACTTTCGGTTAATGATATAACAGGCTAAATCACGTAAACGATCTGCTGCAGTACCAAAAGAGCTTATGTCAGCTATAGCTTTTTCGATAAGACGTATAGCTTCTGTACGCGCTCCTTCAATACCAAGAAGAGAAACAAAAGTTGATTTACCAGAGGCTTCGTCTTTTCCTATAGTTTTTCCCAGATCTTGAGCCGTAGCCGTAACGTCTAAAATATCATCAGCAATCTGAAAAGCTGCCCCGATATGGGTTCCGTAAGAACGGATACACTGCCGTAAGTCAGAACTTGCCTGCCCTAAAATAGCCCCTGCTTCAGCCGCATATCGAATAAGGCAACCTGTTTTAAGGGCGTGTAAATGTTGTGTTTCCTCTAAAGAGAGAGAACATCCTTCGCTTTCCATATCAATCATTTGCCCCCCTACCATACCATAGGCACCAGAGGCATCAGCAAAGGATTTAATTAACGCTATGCGTACACAAGTATTAGGATGGGTTTGATCGGCAGCGAGAATATCAAAAGCCATAGTTTGTAAGGCATCACCCGCTAAAATAGCTGTAGCCTCATCAAATTTCCGATGCGTTGAGGGTTGCCCACGACGCATATCATCATTATCCATAGAAGGTAAATCATCATGGACTAAAGAATAGGCATGCAGCATTTCAACAGAAGCCGCAACACGTGCTGCCTGTTCTGTAGGAACATTAAAAAGCTGCGCGGTGGAGAGCACTAAATACCCCCGCAAACGTTTGCCACCCCCCAATGTAGCGTAACGCATAGCCTCCATAAGCCGAGAACCTTTTCCGTCGGATAAAGGGAGGAGTGTATCAATTGTTGCTTCAATAAGAGAAGCCTTACTCTCAAGATCTTGACGAAGAAGAGTGCTATCTTGATTTATGGGGTTGGGGCTCATTGGGGTCTTACCTCTAATGAACCATCGGGTTGTTGCGTAATAATGTGTATACGTTCTTCAGCTTCGTTGAGCTTCCTTTCGCAATGCCGTCGCAATTGGGCACCATGTTCATAAGCAGTAATCGCCTCTTCTAAAGGCATTTGACCACATTCAAGAGCCTGTACAATTTTTTCTAATTCAGAAAGTGCCTCTTCAAAAGAAAGATGCTTCAAAATATCTGACATAACAACGGCATCTCCAATCTGTGGCTATTTTCAGTAAAATAGGTCATAAAGAACGAGAGAGTGACAACCTCTAGAGATAAACTTGCGAGCAATCTTAACCGATAACAGTGATAAAAATCAATCTTTTTTCTCTATGAGAGACTCATCACGGCGTCGGATCGTAAAAGAAAAAGTATCGGCTTGATTGGTACACGTAATTAAAGTGTGCCCTGTTTCTCGGCAAAATGTCTGAAAATCAGAGAGAGACGCTTTGTCAGTGACAAGCACTCTTAACCGCGCTCCGGGGGCTATTTCTTTGAGTTTACGATGGGTTTTAAGAACAGGGAGCGGACAACGAAGACCGCGCAAATCAAGGATAATATCACTCATAATTATTTTATAACCTCTTATGTGAGGAATTGAAAAAGAGAAAATTCAAAAAACGCAAAAAAAACAAATGATTAAGAAAACAAAGGAAACATTAACCTTCTTGAGGAGAGCGAAATCCCGTCGCAATAACATAGATTTCAGAGGAGTTTTTACGGCTTGCAGGTGGTTTGGCATGGCGCACATGTGTAAAATTTTGTTTAAGAGCAGTTAATAAAGTCTTTTCTGCGCCTCCTTGAAAGACTTTTGCAATAAACCCGCCACCTTCCGCTAAAATATCACGGGCAAAAAAGAACGCTTCTTCAGCAAGAGCAATAATGCGTAGATGATCGGTTGAGGCATGTCCTGTTGTATTGGGTGCCATATCTGAAAGAACAAGATCGGCTTTACGGCCAAGCAGGGCTTTTAAGTGCTCTGGCATGTCTGGATCTGTAAAATCGCCCTCAAGAATATCCGCGCCTAAAAGGGGCTTAACAGGCAAAAGATCAATCCCAACAACACGTTTTGCCCCGCGTTGGAGGAGTACTTGTGTCCAACTTCCCGGCGCTGCGCCAAGATCAACGGCTTTGATACCGTTACGAATAAAATGAAAGCGATCGTCAAGTTCAATGAGCTTAAACGCAGCGCGCGAACGCCATCCTTGTTGATGGGCAGCATGGACATAAGGATCATTGAGTTGACGAATAAGCCAACGTTGTTGAGCTGTAGTGCGCCCGCGTGCTGTTTTTAGGGAAACAGTTTGAGGGGCACGTTCTCGTAAAGGGGTTGAAAGATCGTGTTGACGGTGTGCTTTTGTAGGGGATCGACGTTGAGTGGGTTTTTTAGGTGTTTTGAGGCGTGTTGTTTTTTCAGATTTTTCAGAAAGAGATTCAGAGGGCGGTAAAGCGGGCGGTAAAGCGTCTTCTTTATGAGGGCTCATGTATTGTTCCTCTTATGGTAAACCTATAAACATAGGGGAGGGGTCATTAAAATCACTCGATTGAGTGGATTGAACGACTCTCTAAGTGACTCGAGAGGAGAAATAAAAAAGAAGAAAAAAGAGAAAATTTCCCGATAAATTTATAAAATCACTTAAGGGATAAACTACCTCAATAAAGGGCTCTAGTAAAACAGAAAGAATAAAACAGAAATAATCAAAAAGAAAGAACGAGGCGATAAGAGAACTTGCTTCTTTTTCGGGGGAATGTTAAAAGAAACAAATGCCTCATGACAGAAGCCTGTTATAGAAAAATAACACAGATGGGCGTATTGATATTTTGCATGTTATTGGTGGATAGTTTAGCGGTAGAACGTCCGGCTCTGACCCGGTCAGCCCTGGTTCGAATCCAGGTCCTCCAGCCATTCTCCAGCCAAGTGACGTCCTCTTAAATACCCATCAATAACGAATCGAGATGAAAAAGGTTAAAAGAGTTTATGAGAAAACGTCTTTTTTCTTTTTCAAGGCTTTGACGGCTTACTTTCTATTGAAAAAATTCTACTAATCCTTTTTAGTATTCTTTCAGAAAGCGGAAAAACCGCACATAAAAACCACACGTTAAGCCCCATTAAAAAAGCCTAAAGCAGAAAGCCCTCTCCCGTGACAAAAACCGACCCGAAGCCGCCGAAACTCCCGAAGCGCTTAAAAGAAGAGAAACAAGAAGTAAAACAAACGCAAGACACAGAAGAAACGATTAAAAATAATATCGCGCGTAAATTCTTTAAGAACTACGTTCATAACTGCATAGATCGCATAGATTTCACAATAGCCGATCCCAAGAACGAACACCGTTATTATCTCTGGGCGGAGGCGAAACGCAGTAAAGACAGCGATCTCGCGGTTTCTATTACCCAACTGATTTTAACGATGGGTAAAGAAAAGACGCTCAACAAAGTTGAAACCCCGCCCTCTTTTGTTGGCGCGTTTGATCCGGTAAAAATTGCTTTTGTGCCATTTCATAAAATTATGCATATATTTTCACAAAGTGATTTTAATTGGAATGTAACCCCCTCTAACCACGACACGAAAGAGTTTAAAGAACTCCACGCCCTTGTAGCGCCTTTTTGTCAAGATGACGGTTATTATTTTACGTTTAAGAACGACAAAAAAGAACTTGAACAATTTATCGCCAATAATTTCAACCTGAATAATGAAATTGTGGCGTTAGAAGTTGATAAAAACAATTTTGTGCATGTGTTTCATAAATGGGTAGAAGACGTTAAAAATAGCATTTGTTTTGATTGGGTACAAGCCCGTAAAGTCAACGTTACTGAAGTTGATTTCTTTTTAGCGGATTTATTTTCTGAAAATAACATTGCCATTAAAGACGGCTATGTCACATTAGAACGTAATAAATATGTAATCCATGAGGGCGCCGATGATTTAGGAGGTGAAAGAGAAAAAAGTGTAAAATTTAAAGACAACCAAGAAGCGCATAAGAAATTTTGGAAACGGTATAAACGCCCCCCTAAAGAAGTGTTTTGGGAGTATATTTTAAAGCGTCGTGATTTGCTTGTACCGCAAGATGTTAGAGAACGTAAGTGCGCTTATTACACTCCTGAAATATGGGTAGAGAAAAGCCAACAATACCTTGAAGACGTATTAGGCAAAGATTGGCAAGACGACTATTATGTGTGGGATTGCGCGGTAGGCACAGGGAGACTTTTAGCAGGGCTAACAGAACCGAGCCGTATTTTTGCGAGTGAGTTAAATATGCAAGGTGTTGGCACTATGAAAGAAAAAGCACAAAAGAAAATCTTGCCTTTGTTACCGCGCAATATTTTTCAATTTGATTTTCTCAATGATGACTTACAAGGCGACAAAGTGCCTGACGCCTTAAAAAAGATATTAAACGACCCCGAAAAACGGAAAAAACTCGTTATTTATATTAACCCGCCATACGCAGAGGCGGGGAATAAAAGAAATTTGACAGGTACGGGTGAAAACAGACCCGATTTATCAAACAGTGTGATAACAGAAAAATACCTCAAGATAATCGGCAGGGCTTGCAATGAGCTTTTTACACAGAATATAGCACGAAGTAAAAGCGGGCGTTATAGCGCAATTCTCAACCCTTAAAATGGTTACAAGGCAAAACTTTAAAAGTTTACGCGCACAATGGACATACGCTCTTAAGAAACTCTTTTTAGTTCCAGCAAACACGTTTGATAATGTCAGAGGTGATTTTCCTATAGGGTTTTTCATATGGAAAACAGGCAAGCAAGATTGGGGGAATCTTAATTTGCAAGCTGACATTTATAATCATAATGGGGTAAGTATAGAGACTTATTCAGTAATATGTTATGACAATAAACGTACGATTACAGATTGGTATAAAGAATTTTACGATAATAATGCATCAGATTATATAGGCTTTATTTATAGAAGTAAACCAACAATACAACACAATAACCTTGCCTATATTTTTTCAACACCTCCGAAAATAAAAGGAGAAAGCTACCAAATAACGCCACGAAATTTAATGCAATTTGCCGTTTATTATAGCGTAAGAAATGTTATAAAACCTACTTGGGTTAATGATAGCGAATATTATTTATATCCAAAAGCAACATGGGAAACCGACATGGATTTTCAAACAGATTGCCTGACTTACGCGCTTTTTGATAATCGCATAAGTGCTGCTGATGGACCTAATCATTGGATTCCGTTTACAGAAACGGAAGTTGACGCAGCAGAGAGCTTTACAAGTCATTTCATGACAAAATTTATAGCGGGTAAATATAAACCGACAGAAACAACAAACACCCTATTAGGTGACAATAACAGCTTTATTCTTACAAGCCCTCTCGTGTTTAGTGAGGAAGCGCAAGAGGTTTTTAACGCAGGGCGGGAATTGTGGAAATACTACCACACGCACAAAACGATGCCCGTTATAACGTCAACGCAAGCCTCTATAATATCAAAGAGTTTTTTAAGGGAAGAAATGAAAAGGGCACCCTGAACACAAAAAGCACAAATCAAGACTATAACGCTTTAGAAAAGGCGTTAAGTGTTGCGATGAAAACCCTTAAACAAAAAATAGCGCCTAAAGTCTACGAACACGGCTTCCTTCTCAAGTAACCTTACCCCTAAAAATTCCCCAATTTTCAACAAAGTTTAGGGGACGAAATTTTCAGTAGAATAAATATCAATATGATCGGGCGGTATATTGGGTTGGGTATTGGTTTGTGAGTTGGGTATGCCTATGACATGAACGTTAATGCGGGTTGAGGGAATCCCGGCATGCATAAAAACACTACGGGCGGCAAGAGCACGGACAAAAGCCATACGACGCGGTAAAGAGGGGTCACTTTTATCGCCAGAACTATAGGCATCAATGACAATACGTTGAGAATTGGGGAGATTTTTCACAAAATTAAGAAGTGCTTGGTGTGTTTGAGGGTTAAGGTGGTCAGAATTTGGTGCAAAAGTAAGACAAATACCGTTTGGTAGGACATGTACTGTGCCAAGGGCATTTTTTACAATGGGCGGTAAAGGAGGCAAGGGGAAAGAATGCGTTTCCACAGGTGGAAGAATAGGCGTCAGTGTTGGCAACGGTGGCGGTTCTAACGGAATAGACGCTGCCGATGCTGTTGAGGAAGGTGTTGTTGTTTTTTGAACAGGGGGGTGGTGTTGTTGGGTGTTGTGGTGAGAAAGAGAGGAGACAACATGATCATGTTGTTTTTTGGGCGTTTCTTTTGAGGAAGGTTTAGGCTTTGGGGCTTCTCCTAATTGGTTGAGAGCTTGACTATTCGTAACAATTTGCGCTTGGGCTGTATGGAAGTCGAACATGTGAACGCCAATAAAAAGCGCACACCATAAAAGCGTATAACGGTGGAAAGGGAAAGAAAAAAAGCGCATCGGTGTCAACATCAAAAAAGAAATTAAAACAATTTAGGCGCGAAATTGTTCAGAGACAATACGGTCCGAAAGCGTTTGTTCCGGATCAAAGAGCATAGTCACACTTAAAGAGCGATCTTCATAGACTTCAACACAAGTAATATCACGAAGCTCAACAGAATCGGCAACAGCGGCAACAGGGCGTTTTTCACACTCAAGAACACTAAAAGCAACATGAGCGTTTGAGGGTAAAAGTGCACCGCGCCAACGTCTAGGGCGAAAAGGGCATATCGGGGTTAGGGGGAGAAGGTTACCAGAAAGCGGGACAATCGGACCATGGGCTGAGAGATTATAGGCTGTTGATCCAGCCGGTGTAGCAAGAAGAATACCATCACAAACGAGTTCTTTAAGGCGTACACGATGGTCTATATGAATACGAATTTTAGCGGCTTGCCGCGTTTGGCGGAATAAATAGACATCATTAAGAGCAAGGGCTTCGCATGTTTCGTTGTGGAGAGAGGTCGCCTTCATACGGAGGGGGTGAAGACTTGCCGCAAGAGCGCGGTTAAGGCGTTCTGGCAAATCAATTTGTTTGTTCGGATTCATCAAAAAACCAACAGAACCACAATTGATGCCATAAACGGGTCCGCGAAAGCCTTGAACAAGGGCATCATGGAGCGTTTCTAACATTGTGCCATCGCCGCCTAAACATATAATGGCTTCGGCATCTTCTAAAGAATGGTTACCGTAACGGGTAATGAGTTTTTCACATTCAGCGTGAGCGGTTGGCGTGTGTGCTGCCCTAAAGGCAAACCGATGTGGTTTCTGCTTAAAAGGGGAAAGAACAGTCATAATCGTTTATAATCATGATATAAGAATATAAGAATTTGTGGATTTGTCATAGGCGTGGAGGGGAGGAAGAGAACAATACGCACCAAAAATAATAACCAAAAATCAAAAACATGTAATAAAATTTGAAATTAAGAAGTTTTGTCAACAAAAGTAGCGGCAAGCGACGTGTGTAATAACTCATCATACACGCTTAAAGTGGCATGCTGCATAGCCCATGTTGTGTAATGGGCAAGAACCATGTTGCGCGCGGCTGTTGTCATTTCTAAAAGAGAGTGTTTGGGGGCTTTAAGAACCCACGCAATGGCTTGTGCTAAAGCAACGGAATCACGGGGGAGCACGCTAAGCCCTGTTACACCTTCTTTAACGGTTTCCATAGCGGCACCGTGTCGCGTAACAATAACAGGTTTACCCATAGCTTGCGCTTCAATAATGACTCGCCCAAAAGGTTCGGGCTTAAGTGATGGAACAATAACCATCGAAGAAAGGGCAAAAGCGGCAGGCATATCGGCGCAATGACCAGCAAAATGTACCCGTTGTGTGAGGTTGAAATGAGTTGTTTGCGCCAAAAGATCACGAATATAACGGTGATGACCAGAGGCTGATCCAACAAAAACGCAATACCATTTTAAGTCGGGGCGAGAAAGAGAAAGATGCCTTAAAGCGTGTAAAACAACATTTTGTCCTTTCCAAGCTGTAAGCCTTCCGGGCACAAGAAGAACAGGAGAATCGATGGGAATACACCATTTTTCGGCTAAATCATGCACACGTTGCCCATTAACAGCCTCTGGGCTAAATTTTTGGATATTGGCTCCACGGGGAATAATACGTAAACGCTGTGCGTCAACGTGATAATCGTTTATGAGTCTTTGGGCAATAAAATGGCTAATCGCAATCACACGATCGCCGCTTGCGAGAACAGAATTATAAAGTTTTTTACCCGGAAAAGTATTCGCATGCACCCCGTGCCATGTGGTCACAAAAGGTACTCTATCAGAGCGGCAGGCAAGTCGCGCAATCCATGCAGGAACACGCGAACGGGCATGAACAAGAGTAACGTGTTTCTCATGTAAAATATGGCGCACAGTGCGAAGCGTGCTTGTCCAATAAGCAGGGTTACAGCTACCGATTTTAGGGATACATATATGGTCAACATGGTTTTTGCGAAGATGAGCCTCTAACCGTCCGCCTGCGCTGGCAACAAGCGCTTTTCCTCCTGCGCGCATAATGGCATCGGCAATTTCTAAAGTGCCTTGTTCAACGCCTCCCTCATGCAGCGCAGGGAGAATTTGAAGAATAGTGGGGATAGATGAGGTCATGCTTCTCGATAGCATATTTCTCGGGTATAGGCTACAAGGAGCAAAGGGTTAAAGGAATTAAAAAAGAAAAGAAAAACTTAAAAATATGGGGAGACTAAAAGCCTTTGATCAAAACACCCGTTCATAATGTTCTTAATCATAACAATTGAGTACAAAAACTGAAAAATGAAAAATCGCTTCTTTTTTCTTGCCTCTTTAGGGTGTTGTTCGTTTTGGGCACGTATTGTTGTTTTTTGTACAATGATACTCTTTTCTAGTATGTTGCGGTGTATAGAGGCGTTTGGCACGGGGACAGGAGAAAAACAAGAAAAACAGACTTGGTCGATTAAAACATGTATGGCTATGGTGTGGGATGATCCTTTTGGCGCGCTAGGCTATGCCCAACAATGGCAACAACAAGATCATAGTTGGCGAGCGCGTTATTGTCAGGCTTTGGCACTGCTCTATACAGGGCACGAAGAAACAGCCGCTAAAATGTTAGACTATTTGGCACAAACAGGCGGAGATGATAAGTTATTTCGTGTAAAAGCCGCCGCGGAAGCAGCAAAAGCGTGGCTTGCTTTAGGACAAATCGGAAAAGCACAGAAAAGTGCCATTTATGGACTTTCTTTCATGCCTATGGATCAAACATTGTTGATTCTTCAAGCGCGTACGTTGTTTTTACAGGGGAAAACCTCTCAAGTGATAGAGACTCTTGCTCCATTGGTAAAAAATGACAAAAAAGATCAAAGAAAAGACATAAAAAAACCCTATGGAACAATTTCCGCTGAGGTTTTTGTGCTCCTTGCATCAGCTGAACGGAAAATGGGGCAACTTGATGCGGCGTTAACGCATATTCAGCAAGCCCTTAATAAGGCGCCTCAAGATCCTGTTGCTTTATTAGAGCGTGGGATTATTCGTGAACGGCTTGGGGATATGGTAGGGGCTAAGCAAGATTGGCAACAAGTTGTGGCTATTTCCCCGAATAGTCACGAAGCAGATATGGCACAGCAAGATCTTGATGTTATGGCAGCAGATCCAGAATCGCCGTAAAAATAACGTAAAAATAATGGGTGAGGATAATGGGAGAGGAAAAAAATATGAGAACAGGCTGGAAAGAACACTCTCTCACACTCCAATCTCCGAAAAATATTTTGATTATTCGCCTGGGTGCGTTGGGGGATTTTGTTCAAAGTTTTGGTCCGTTTCAGGCATTTCGTTCCGCTTATCCGCAAGCCCATATCACTTTATTAACAACGCGCTCTTTTGTTGCTTTAGCGTGTATGTCTCCGTGGTTTGATACTGTAGAGGAAGACATACGTCCCGCGTGGACAGATTGGCGAGGCTTGGCAAAATTGCGTAAACGTTTCCGCCAATACGATCTTGTTTTTGATCTTCAAACGTCTCGCCGTACAGCGCGTTATTTTTGGTTAGCGCATTGGGGCGGAGGTTTGGGGAAAAAAGAGAAAAAGGAAAAATCTCTTTGGTCTACGCATGTAAGGGGAGCTTCTTTATGCCATGTGAATCCGTGGCGTAATCATATGCATACCTACGCACGACAAAGGGATCAGCTACGGTATGCGGGAGTTACGCTTAATACGCTACCAGAAATATCATGGTTACGTGATGCGGGGCTACGTGATTTGAAAACACGTCATTTTAGAACTCTATTAACAGAGCCTTATGCGTTATTAGTACCGGGTGCGTCAGCACATAGACCGGGTAAACGTTGGTCTGTTCATGGGTATGCAGAACTAGCACGAACATTAGCCGCGCAAGGGATTCGCCCTGTTGTGATCGGCGCAGAAAATGAAAAAAACCTTGCCATAGAGATAAGTTCTGCCTGTTCAACAGCACTTGATTTAACAGGACAAACCTCGTTGTGGGAATTGGCGGGATTGGCGAGCCGTGCTTGGGGGGCTATAGGGAACGATACGGGACCTATGCATCTTGCCGCTGTTATGGGATGCCGTTGTTTGGTCTTGTTTTCGTCGGAAAGTATTCCCTATTTAACGATTCCTATCGGGAGGTTTCCTCAACAAATACGCTCACTTTGGGTGTATAATCTTTCTTTACTTTCTGTTAGTAAAGTGATAGCGGCGCTTTGGTAGCGTTTATTCAATGTCGATATTCATTTATTTCTTACTGTGTGGAGCGTAAATATTATGCCTATGATCACCCTGCCTGATGGTTCTGTTTTGAATTTTGATGAACCAGTAACAGGTGTGACCGTTGCTGAAGCCATTGGTCCTGGTTTAGCGCGCGCGGCTCTGGCTATGAAAATCAATGGTGTTTTGTGCGATATACGTCAGACACTTCACTCCGATACTTCGGTACAGTTTATTACACGTAAAGATTTTGAAGCCCTTGAACTCATTCGTCATGATGCGGCTCATGTGCTGGCTCAAGCCGTTCAATCTCTTTTCCCACAAACGCAGGTGACCATTGGTCCCGCTATTGAAAATGGCTTTTATTACGATTTTTATCGAGAAATACCTTTTACACCAGAGGATTTTTCCGCTATCGAAGCACGGATGAAAGAAATTGTCGCGAGGGCTATTCCTTTTGAGCGTGAAGTTTGGGAACGGAACGCAGCCATTGCCTTTTTTGAGGAACGTGGAGAATCTTTTAAGGCAGAGTTAATCCGTGATTTACCCGAAACCGAAGAAATTTCTATTTATCGCCAAGGAGAGTGGTTAGATCTTTGCCGTGGTCCGCATTTACGAACAACACGCGATGTCGGAACAGCTTTCAAATTGATGAAAGTGGCGGGGGCATATTGGCGAGGGGATCATCGTAACCCCATGCTTATCCGTATTTACGGCACGGCTTGGCGGGATCAAAAAGAACTTGACGCTTATTTATTCCAACTTGAAGAAGCCGAAAAGCGTGATCATCGGCGTGTTGGGCGAGAAATGGGCTTGTTTCATTTTCAAGAAGAAGCTGTGGGACAGGTTTTTTGGCATCCTAAAGGGTGGCGCCTTTATACGGTGTTACAAGAATATATGCGCCGTATGCAAACACGTTATGGTTACGAGGAAGTACGTACACCACAACTTGTTGACCGTGTTTTGTGGGAAAATTCAGGGCATTGGGACAAATACCGACAACATATGTTTGTTGCAATGGTAGAAGATGAAGAAAAAACGTTTACATTGGCATTAAAGCCGATGAATTGTCCGTGTCATGTGCAAATTTTCCGTCATGGATTGCGCTCTTATCGTGAATTGCCTTTACGTATGGCAGAATTTGGGGCTTGTCATCGTTACGAACCTTCAGGCGCTTTACATGGGTTGATGCGTGTACGTGGTTTTACGCAAGATGATGCCCATATTTTTTGTACAGAAGATCAAATCGCTGATGAAACAGTGCGTTTTGTGCATATGCTCTATAAAGTGTACGCCGATTTAGGGTTTGAACATGTGCGCGTTAAATTTGCTGATAGACCAACAGAACGCGCAGGGAGTGAAGAGGTTTGGGATAAAGCCGAATCTGCTCTGAAACAAGCGTGCGCTGTCGCACAAGTGAAGTATGAGCATAACCCCGGTGAGGGCGCTTTTTACGGTCCTAAATTAGAATTTGTGTTACGAGACGCTATCGGGCGCGATTGGCAGTGTGGCACCTTACAAGTAGACCTTGTTTTACCGGAACGACTTGATGCAAGCTATATTGGTGAGGATTCGGCGCGGCATCGTCCTGTCATGTTGCATCGGGCTATTTTAGGCTCTTTTGAACGCTTTTTAGGGATTTTAATTGAACAACATGCCGGGCGTTTCCCTCTTTGGTTAGCACCTGTGCAATGTGTTGTTGCTTCTATCGTGAGTGATTCGGCTTCCTATGCACAAGAAGTGGCAGATGCGTTATGCCGTGCTGGATTGATGGCGGAAGCCGATGTGCGTAATGAAAAAATTAACGCTAAAATTCGTGAACATAGTGTCATGCATGTTCCGGTTATTTTGGTTGTGGGGCGTAAAGAAGTTGTTGATAAAACAGTGGCTATGCGTCGCCTTGGCTGCAACGAACAAGAAATTTTAACGATAGAAGAAGCTATCCATCGCCTACAACAAGAAGCTATGCCTCCTGATCTTAAACAGGACTCGGATTGTTCTACGTCTTCCCATTGAAAAAAAGACAGAGAGAAGAGAGGAAAAAGAGAGGATTTTGTTAGATTTTGCTTGATAAAATATATAAACTTACGGCATATACATGCTAATCGTGCTTGATTAGGAATTTATTAGGAATTTTTAGTTGAGTTTCTAGTCAGGTGTTTTGTTTCTTTTTATAGGTTAATGGGAGCCGGTCATAAACAAACTCTCTTATCCTGCAACACCAAGCCGTGAAGGGTTGCGGGTAAACGAAGAAATCCGTGTGCCGCGGGTTCGCTTAATTGATGAAAACGGCGAAATGGTTGGTATCGTAACAGCGCGAGATGCTTTAGCCCGTGCTTATGGTGTTGGGCTTGACTTGCTTGAAATTAGCCCTAACGCTGACCCGCCAGTTGTCAAAATATTAGACTATGGTAAGTTTAATTACGAGCAGCAGAAAAAACGTAATGAGGCTCGGAAAAAGCAAAAAGTTATCGAAATTAAGGAAGTCAAAGTTCGCCCCAATATTGGTGAAAATGACTATCAAGTCAAAATGAGGGCGATTAAAGGATTCCTTAACGAGGGTAATAAAGTCAAAATTACTTTGCGTTTTCGTGGGCGTGAAATGGCGCACCAAGAATTGGGTGGTCAGTTGCTTGAACGTATTCGTATTGACTTAGAAAATCAGGTTAAAGTTGAGCAAATGCCGCGTTTTGAAAATCGGCAAATGATTATGATTTTAGCCCCTGCTTAAAATTATCTCAAAACGAACGAAATTTTTTACACCTCTAACGCTAAAACGCTGTGATTAAAAACAGTGTTGGAAAGCGTTAGGGGTGTTTTGTCAACGTGTTTTTTTGTCTGAGAGTATTGACTTTAAATTTAATATTCTATACAAAACTTATCAAAAATTTATATTTTTTTTGAACCTTTGTTGACATATTCCTACATTTTGATGGGTATTGACGATGCGTTTTAGCTTTAACAAACGTCTTTTAAGTTCTGCGGCTACACTTACTTTTGCCTTTCTACCCCCCCCCTCTCCATAGCTTTAGCAGGAACTATATCAGGCTTATATGTAGACGGTGGTGCCGGCTA
>JAFVHT010000010.1 GCA_017474285.1 Acetobacter sp. | reverse complement strand
TTATTATTATTGTTATTATTGTTAGGGTTTGTGCGTGTTTAAAGAAAGGATTTCTCAAGTCTTATAACGAGATTCTTCTTGAGTAACAGACGTCAATCCTCTCACCCAGCTGACAGAATGCCAGCTAGTCTGATAGTTTTTTGTAGAGTTGTTTTTGTAAATATAAGGAGCTTACTATGTCAAACGATACAACCGATGACTTTCGTCAAAAGTTAAAGAATTTTGCGGAACACGTTCAAAAGCAGGCGTCTCATTGTTCGAATGAGGAGGCAACAAAACAATTTTTAATTTTGCCGCTTTTTGACCTTTTAGGTTATGACACGCGCAATCCACACGAATTTGCGCCAGAATGTATTTCAGATCCTTCTGGTAAAAATAGGGTTGATTACGCGATATTGAGAAATGGGAAACCGGTTATTGCGCTTGAGTGTAAACCATATTGTTGTTCTCATAAAGATTTTGTAGTTGGAAGAGGGCAGTTAACAGGGTATTACAACTCTACAGTAACCATTAAAATAGGTATTTTAACCGATGGTATGATTTATGAGTTTTATGTGGACTCTGATAATCTTAATATAATGGATTCAGAAGCGTTTTTGACCCTGAATTTAAACGATATTGTTCAAGGAGAACACATAGAGGAATCTGTGTTAAAAATGCTTCAGAGCTTTCAGAAATCGACTTTTGAGCCTGAAAAATTAAGGACGGAAGCTGTTAAGAGGCGTTTTATTCAGAAGGTGGTTCAGCAAATAGAAGAACTTTTTCAAGAACCGAGTGAGGAGTTTGTGCGTCTTCTTGTAAGAGAACAAAAAAATGGGAAAGAACCTACAGAAGAAGAGGTAAAGGAAGCCTGTCTTTGGGTAGAAGAAGCGTTAGACATAGTGTTACCTCAATTAGCAAAGGCTTCTCTTGTTTCAGGAAATAGTGAGGAGGATGAGGTAAATCTGGACAGTGTCGAAGAAGACACGGAACTTAAAGATGTGCGTGTCAATGGGCGCTTCTTTAGTTCTACTCGGGTTGCATTTAGGGAAAATGGATTACCAGATTCAAAACACCAAGAATTCCGTAAGGAATTGAAAAAAGAGGGTTTCCGCGTCTATGAGAAGGCAAACGGAGAAAAGCTTTGCTTTGAGACTAGTGAAGCAATCGCATTGAAAAGGTTAGTTTCTCAAGGGCTTTGCTCTGTAGGGACTCTTGTCTTTGATAAAGACCATTGTTATCAGGCAAAAATTACAGACAGAGGGACGTTACAAACCCTTGATGAACAAGAAGGAGTGCCTTCTTCTTTAGCAGGGAAACTCCTAAAGAAGACAAGCTATGGTATCCGCAATGCGTGGGATTTCTGGCGCGTGAATTATGAAGGGCAAGAGATTTCCCTCTCTGACTTACGTGCGATAGCCGCAGAGAGACTTAAAAAAATATAAATCCGTTAGGGGTTATTGGGCTTGCTCTTAAAAAGTGTCAACGCGTGAAAAGAGGTAGCGCTCAATCGGTTAGGCTTTTTTGATATTGAGAGTGGTTTTCTGATACTTTATAGTTTTGTAAAGCTATTTTTAAACCACTCTCTTAAGCGATGATGAGCGCAACCATGTTAGAGATGACAGCAAGCGATTTTTATCAGAAATTCAAATCTTTTGCGGTACGGGCACAAGAGCTTGTGTCTCATTGCACCAATGAGGAGGCAACAAAACAATTTTTAATTTTGCCGTTTATTGAATTTTTAGGTTATGACACGCGCAATCCACACGAATTTGCGCCAGAATATGCTGCGGATTTTTCTGATAAATATAAAAACAGGGTTGATTACGCGATATTAAAAAACAAAGCGCCGATTATTGCGCTTGAGTGTAAAGCCTGTGGCTGTGCCCTTAAAGATGAAAGAGGGCAGTTGAGGGCGTATTTTAATGCCGTACCAACCATTAAAATGGGTATTTTAACCGACGGCATGATTTATGAGTTTTATGCGGATTCTGATGAACCCAATATGATGGACTCGAAAGCGTTTTTTTCCTTTAATTTATATGATGTCGCTAAGGGAAAAATAGAAGAATCGACGCTTAATGGCATTATGAGCCTTCAAAAATCATCGTTTGATCCTGACAATATTGGAGCAGAGGCGAAGAGAAATCTTATTTTTCAAAGCCTTGTACAACAAATAGAAGAGCTTTCTCAAAATCCGAGTGAGCCTTTTGTGCGTCTTCTGTTACAAGGAGCCGGGTTAACCCATGGGAGAAAGGCGATTGTAGAATATACGTCACTCACAAAAGAGGCGTTTAGTACGTTTATCAATTTAAAAATTTTACAAAAATTAGACCTACCTCAAAAAGTGCAAGATAAAATGCAGGATATAGAAAAACCTACTGCACCTGAAAAAATACCCGAGAAAATAGAGGTTTCTGATCCAGAAGAAAGGCAAAAAATTTCACTTGCAATGTTGGTGACTCAAGGGTTTTGTCCTGTTGGGACAGTGGTTTTTGATAAAGAACGTCGTTATCAGGCAACAGTGACAGCTCAAGGGAAGTTACAAGATCCTGATGGAAGACTTTGGACCCCCTCAGGCTTGGCTATGGCGGTGTTAAATGTAAAATCATACAACGGGTGGGTTTTTTGGTATATGGAATACGAAGGGCAGATTATTTCCCTATTTGAACTGCGTGCGAAAGCAAAAAAAGAGTCTTAAAAAAATATAAATCCGTTAGGGTTTATTGGGCACGTAGCGGAGTTTTAGTGGGGTTTTATTTGAAGGTAGGGTATTTATGAGAAAAAAAAACGATTTTGTATCAAGTATTTTTAGGGGCTTGTATTGTATTAGGCGGGGTGGCTGGCTATATAGGTTCTGTGGGGAAAAGTTGTGCCGCAGAAGCACCTTCGACAGCACCCTCATTAACCACACCTTCGATGGCGCCTCTTATTTTGTCATCTGTTGCTGTGCCTTCAATGGCGCCTTCTGCTGCTTCTGAAGCGCCAGAAGCTGATGCGCTTGTGAATAAAGGAGTGGCTCTTTTTCAGCAAGGCCGTTTAGATGGGGCGTTAGCTCTTTTTAATCAAGTCATTCTTAAATTTGGAAAAGCAGAAATACTGCCATTACGTGTTGCTGTTGCCAAAGCTCTTTTTAATAGTGGGCTTATATTGAATAAGCAGGGGCGTTTGGAAGATGCTCTCGCTACGTTTAATGAGGTGGTTAACAAATTTGGAACTTCTGAAGCCTTGCCTCTCCGTGAAGTTGTCGCGGCTTCCCTTGTAAATAAAGCGATTATGCTTTTTAGGGTTCAGCGTACGACAGAAGCTATGGCTGTTTCTCAAGAACTTATTCATAAGTTTGATAAAGCCAAAGAGCTCCCTTTTCGAGAAGTGGTGGCATGGGCTTTATATAATAACGGGTTGGTGTTTGAAAAAGCGGAACATTGGGATCAAGCCGTGGCTTCGTTTAACGACGTGATCCATCGGTTTGAAGATGCGCCAGAACCCGTTTTTCGGGCGGTTGTGGCTGAGTCTTTTGTGAATAAAGCGATAGCTCTTTATAAATTGGGGCAGTGGGATCAAACAGTAGAGACATGCGATGAAATTGTTTTTCGTTTTAGTGGTGATCAAGGTCCATTTTTTACAGGTTTAGTGGCATGGGCACGTAATTGGGTCACAATTTTGCGTCATAATGGATGGTAAAGGTGTCGCTGTTTTGATAGCTTTTTTAAAAAGTTTTCTTAAAGAAGTTTCCTTGCCAAGAGTCTCCTTGTCATAGGGGTTATAAACATATATTATTTTTTAATATCTGAAACATCTTTGTTCTACTTTTGGTTATGTTTAGTATAATGCCTCGTAAAGAGAAAGGAGTTTCGTTGTGTTGGTGGTGAGCAAAATTAAGTTTGTAAGGGGTTTTTTAAGCGCGTGTGTTGTGTTGGGTGGTGCTTTAGGGCTTTATCCTTTAAAGGTTATGGCAGATGATTCTTACTACCAACAAACCACTGTTCAGCCTTTTGCTCCATCGCCAACGCCGTCTTCTCCGGCAGAAATTCTTTTTAACAAAGGGAAAACGCTTTATGAAAATGGGCATCTTAGAGAAGCAATAGAAGTCTTTAACGATCTTATTCGTAGATATTGGACGGTGCAGGATCCGGGAGTACAGAAAGAGGTCGTGCGTGCTTTGGTTAATAAGGGGGAAATTTTCCAATTTGTGAACCAGAAAGAAAAAGCGCTTGCATTGTTTAATATAGTGATTCATCGGTTTGGAGAAGTGCAAGATCCTAATGTACAACAAGCTGTTGGACAAGCTATCAAAGATAGGCAACTTATTATTACAGGAGGAAATACTTAAGCCTTTATGATAAATTGTAGAACGTCAGTCTTTGCCATATTCGGTTTTGGCTATTGACCTTGTGCAAGTTTCTTCCTATTGATACTTCTTTAATAAGTAGTCGGTGGGTTTCTTAAACAAAAAAACAAAAAAGCTTATGGGAGGTCATAAGTGAAAGAGAGAAGGAGTAAAACTATGACAACAACAAACAAAAACAAATTCTTAGGGGTCTTGGCTGGGGCCTGTGTTGCTTTAGGGGTAGCAGCAGAGCCTTTGGGGGCTAACGCTGTATGGGCTGCTTCTGTTAATAGACCTTCGGCAGAAGCGCTTTTGGATAAAGCGAATATGTTGGCACAACAAACACGTTTTGATGATGCATTATCAACGTATAATGAAATTATTTCTCAGTTTTGGAATGTACAAAACCTTGCTGTACAAGAAGTGGTCATCAAAGCTCTTTATAATAAAGGGACGACATTAAACGCGCTTGGTCGTAAGAAAGATGCGATTGCGGTTTTTGAACAAATCGTGAATCGGTTTGGAAATGTGCAAGTTCCTGCTATTCAAGGAGTGGTTGCACAAGCACTCTATAGTAAGGCGAATGCTGTTTTGGCTTCTGATTCAAGTCCATCTGTTACTGCGAGCGCTTTGGTTAATAAAGGCGTGGCTTTAAGCAGGCTCAATCGTGATCAGGAAGCGATTACAGTTTTTAATGAAGTGATTCACCGTTTTGAAAATAATCAACAAAATTCTACAATTCAATTAGCTGTGGCTTCTGCTTTGTTTAATAAGGGTAACACACTTTCTACTCTTGGTCAGAACAAAGATGCACTAGCTGCCTATGAAGAGACTGCGCATCGGTTTATAGATGTACAAGTTCCTTCTGTACAAACAGTGGTTGTTAAAGCGCTCTATAACAATGGTGTTACGTTAAATGAACTTGGTCGCAAGAAAGATGCGATTGCGGTTTTTGACGAAATCGTTCGCCGGTTTAGTGATTCGCCAGTAGTTGCTATTCAAGAGGAGGTGGCAAAAGCTCTGTATGAAAAGTCGAACGGTATTATAGCCTTAGGTGTGAAACCTGACATTACTGCAGATGCTATGCTCAATAAGGGCGTGGCCTTGAATAGGCTTAATCGTAATGATGAGGCTTTAGCTGTTTTTGATGAAATAGTGCGTCGATTTGGAGGTGCTGCTGAACAAGATCCTGCTTTGCAAAAAGCTGTAGCTTTTGCGTTGTTTAATAAGGGTAATACGCTTGGTAATCTTAATCGTAAAAAAGAAGCACTAGCTGCCTATGAAGACGTGATTCGTCGTTTTGGAGATGTGCAAACGCCTATTATGCAAAAAGCTGTAGCGAAAGCTCTCTATAATAACGGGGTTATTTTAAGCGAGCTTGGTCGTAAAAAAGAAGCGATTGCAGCTTTTGATGAAATTCTTCGTCGCTTTGGGTCTTCGCAAGACATCTCTATTCAAGAGGAGATTTCAGAAACGATGTTCGCGAAAGGGATTGCTCTTGAAGGTCTCCGTCGTAGCAAGGAAGCAGCAGCTGTTTGGCAGGATATTATTCATAGATTTGGAACCTCCTCACAAGATCCCATTATTAAGAGAGTGGTTGTTAATTCGCAGCAGATGCTTGCTCAATTTCAATAAATCACTCATGTGGTTCGTAAGGAGTCTATGGAGAATAGATATGTATAAAGTAAGGGCTAAAGTAGAAGTATGATTGTAGTGCGTAAAGGTAAGTTTCTTTTTGGAATATGTGTTGCTTTAGGTGTAGCAATCGAACCTTGCGCATTGAATACGGCTATAGCGGCTCCGACGGAAGCGAGTCAATCTGCGGCAGAATTTTCTGCCGCAGAAACGCTGTTTAATAAAGGGTTTGCTCTTTTTCAACAAGGGCATTTGCAGGAAGCGCTTCCTATTTTTGATGATGTTATTCATCGTTTTGGAAATATCTCAACGCCTTCTATGTCTGAATTGATGGCTCAGGCTTATGTGAGTAAAGGGGCTGCACTTTTCAAACTTGGGCAAATGAATGAAGCACTTTCGGCTTTTGACGAAGTAGATCGTCGTTTTCAAGATGAGGCTGATGAGCAAAATCCTGCGTTATGTCCGATTGTTGCGGAAGCGCTCGTCAATAAAGGAGCGATTCTTGATACTTTAGGGCGTAGAGATGAAGCTCTTACAGTTTTTGATACGGTTATTTTGAAGTTTCAAGATACGACGGCTATTGTTCTTCAACGGCAAGTCGCCCGGGCTTTTGTTAATAAAGGGAGTGTGCTTTCTCGGCTTGGTCGTATGAATGAGGCAATTTCTGCTTATGATGATGTCATTGTTCGATTCGAAAATGAGCAAGATTCCCAACTTCGGGTACAAGTGGCAAAAGCCTTCATCAATAAGGCCTTAGCCCTTGGGAAATTAGGGCAGTTACAAGAAGCTGTTGCGACGTGTAATGATATGATTCATCGCTTTAGCAACGCACAAGAGCCTCAAATTCAGCAGTGGGTTGAACAAGCCCATAAAGCACCTTCTATGTTACGCACTTTAGTGGCGGTTGAGTTGATCAATAGGGGTGATTCTTTAGGAAAAACAGGGCATTTTGATGAAGCAATTGCTGCTTACGATGAAGTTATTCGCCAGTTTAAGGATGTTCAAGATCCTGCATTACAAGAACAAGTGGCAAGAGCCAACGATGCTCTTTCTATAACGTTGTGTGATAAAGGAGAAACGCTTTTTAAACTTGATCGATTTGAAGACTCAGTGGCGGCGTTTAATGATGTGGTTAATCGGTTTGGAGAAACGCAAACTCTTCCATTGAAAGAGCGTGTCGCGATGGCGTTGTGTCTAAAAGGCGTAGCCCTTGATAAGCTTGGGCATCGAGAAGAGGCGATTGCTGCTTTGAATGATGTTATTACTAGATTTGGAACGGATCAAGAACCAACTTTACAAAGATGGGTGGTTAAAGCACGTGAGGCGATCGCGAAACTCCGTACATAAATAGATGCGTAGTGCCTTATACTGATGCGTATTGTTGAGGTACAAGTGAAATAATTGGTATATATGAATAAAGCGTTTGAAAGGGTGATGATTATGAGTAAAAGTCGTCGGTTTTTAGGGGTTTGCTTAGGGTTATGTGTTGGGTACGCTTTGCCTTGGAATGGTGAGAGAGATTTAGGATCTTATGGCTTTCATACAGCGATGGCGCGGCAGTTATCGGACGATGAAAAACTCTTTAAGCAATTTCCTAAGGCAGGGACTCTTTTTAATCAAGGATGCCAGTTTTTTGATCATCAACAATGGCAAAAGGCATTGCCTCCCTTTGATGAATTTGTTCATCAGTTTTCAGGTGTGCAAGACCCTGTTATGCAAAAATTAGTGGCGCAAGCTTTATCAAATAAAGGTTTTATCCTGAGTAAACTTGAACGTTACGATGAGGCTATCGTTATTGATGATGACGTCGTGCATCGGTTTTCTAGCTCACAAAATAATTTAATACAAGAAGCGGTGGCACAGGCTTTGGTGAATAAAGGCTTTTCTCTGAATCGTCTTGATCGTCCAGAAGAGGCGATTGCCGTGTATAATAATGCTATCCATCAATTTGGAGTATCACAAGACCCTGTGATACAAGGGCAGATTTCAGAGGCTTTTTTAAATAAAGGTGATGCGCTGAAAAAACTTTCCCGTTATGAGGAAGCGATTGCGGCTTATGACGAAGTTGTTAATAGGTTTGGGGCACTACAAAATCTTGCCGTTCAACGAAATGTAGGGATGGCTTTACTGAATAAAGGGGTGAGCCTTGTCAATCTTCATCGTTATGAAGAGGCACTTGCAGCGAATAATGAAGTTCTTCGCCGTTTTAGTGGTTCACAAGATAAAGCTCTCTTAAGGATGGTCGCTACAGCTCTGGTGAATAAGAGCATTAACCTTGGGTATCTTCATCGGGATGATGAGGCGGCAGCGGTGAATAATGAAGCTATACGTTTGTTAAAAGATATACAAAGTAATAAAGATTTTTATACTATGCATAAGGATTTTTATTCTAGATCTGGAAAGGAGCTTGCTCAGGCGTTGTTAAACAAAGGTATTATGATGGATAAATTCCATCGTAATACTGAAGCGTTTGAGGCTTGGGATGAGCTTATCCGTTTATTTAGAGGAGATCCTACTGTACGTGGGGATGTGGCACTGGCTTTTTTCTTTGAAGGTAATATTTTTTATCGCACGCATCGTTTAGAGCAAGCTGTGGCTTTCTATAATGAAGCCGTACGCATGTTTGATGATATACCGCATACTCTTTCTCTTGATCAAAAAGAAGATGTTGTTGAGGCTTTATTTTTTGGTGCGCAAGCGCTTCAAGCGTCAAATCGTCCTATAGAGGCGGCTTTGGTCTATAAGCAATTAGTATTACGTTTTGGAAATCAGCAAGGAGGTACAATTAGACAATATATAACAAAAGCACGTGCTGAACTTGCCAAATTGCAATACTAATTATAGAAGGGGATAGAGGTGCGAGGAAAAAGGAAACGATTTGTTTTTTTTGTATGGACGGCGTTGGTGTGGGTGGATGTTGGCTCGTCTTTATACGCAGCTGTACCTACTATAAAGGAAAGTTATCCCTCCAAAAACACCTTAAGCACCTCTGTAGAGAGTCCTTCATCATCGGGTTCGCCTTTACAAGGTTCTACAGCTGACCAACTTGTGAAAAAAGGGATACTATTAGGCAATAGTGGTAAATGGAAGGAAGCTATAGCTCTTTACAATGTTGTGATTCAACAATGTGAAAACTCTCAAACGCTTTCTTTGCGTCTTGCCCTTGCAGGGGCGCTCTATAATAAAGGGATTGCGTTTTTTGAATTGGGTCGTTGGCCTGAATCGATAAGTGCGTTTAATGACGTAATCCACCGGTTTGACACAGCACAAGATCCGCCTTTGCAAGAACAAGTTGTCAAAGCGCGTAAATGGGTTTCTATTCTTCGCCGTAGCGGAGGATAAGAATTTTTTGTTTTTTGTGATATGAGTTGAATGTTCTGATTTGGAGAAAAGCTGTAGGTTATGGCTAAGAAAGCCAAATCCTTAAACCCTTCTTTTTCTATGGCTTCTCGTGGACGTCAACGTCGTTCTTTGCGTGAAAAAGTTGCCTCTTTACCCCCCTGTTAATTTTATGCCCGAACGGCAACCGCCAAGACCGCGTATACGACGGATGGAAGTCGTTTCTGAGTATGAACCTTCAGGCGATCAGCCTCAAGCCATTGCCGAGTTAGTACGTGGTGTTGAGTCTGGTGTACGGGATCAGGTTCTTTTAGGGGTAACGGGATCAGGAAAAACGTTTACGATGGCGAAAGTTATCGAAGCAACGCAAAAACCGACTCTTGTTCTGGCGCCGAATAAAACACTTGCGGCACAACTCTACGCCGAAATGAAGCAGTTTTTCCCGTATAATGCGGTTGAATATTTTGTCAGTTATTATGATTATTATCAGCCCGAAGCTTATGTGCCACGGTCTGACACTTATATTGAAAAAGACAGCCAAATTAACGAACAAATTGATCGTATGCGTCACGCGGCAACACAGGCTCTCCTTGAACGTAATGATGTCATTATTGTTGCCTCTGTGTCATGTATTTATGGGATTGGATCGGTTGAAGCTTATTCTCGTATGGTAGTCAAATTAGCCGTGGGGGGAGAAATTCATCGCGAGAAACTTATAAAAAATTTGGTTGAGTTGCAGTACAACAGAAATAATCATGATTTAACACGTGGTACTTTCCGTGTTCGGGGGGATAGTATTGATATTTTCCCTATTCAGAGTGAAGAGCATGCCTGGCGTATTTCTCTTTTTGGCGATGAAATTGAAGCGATTACGGAGTTTGACCCACTGACAGGTGAAAAAACAGATACGCTCCAAGAAATTACTTTATATGCGAGTAGTCATTATGTAACGCCGCGCCCCACCCTTAAACAGGCTATGAAAGGCATTCGGCAAGAAATGGGGGAACGTATTGCCTATTTTAAAAAAGAAAATAGGCTTTTAGAGGCAGAACGTCTTGAACAGCGTACCGCGTTTGATCTTGAAATGCTTGAAACAACAGGGGTTTGTAAGGGCATAGAAAATTATTCGCGCTATTTATCAGGGAGAAACACGGGAGACCCTCCGCCGACATTATTTGAGTATTTGCCTGAAGATGCTTTGTTAATTGTTGATGAAAGTCATGTAACAGTGCCCCAAATTGGAGGTATGGAGCGTGGCGATCACGCGCGGAAATCCACGTTGTCGGAGTTTGGTTTTCGTTTGCCGTCATGTCTTGATAACAGACCACTGAATTTTGCAGAATGGGATAAATTTCGCCCTCAAACAATTTTTGTGAGTGCAACGCCTGGTCCGTGGGAAATGGAACAAACAGGGGGTGTTTTTGTTGAGCAAGTGATTCGCCCTACAGGTTTGGTAGATCCGGTGACATGTGTGCGTCCTGTTGAACATCAAGTTGATGATCTTCTCGCTGAATGTCGAGAAGCTATTAAACAAGGGGGACGGGTGCTTGTAACAACCCTCACTAAACGTATGGCTGAGAGTTTAACAGATTATATGAACGAAGCCGGTATTCGTGTGCGTTATCTTCATTCCGATGTGGATACATTAGAACGTATTGAGATTATTCGTGATTTACGTAAAGGGGTATTTGACGTTTTAGTGGGGATTAACTTATTGCGTGAGGGATTGGATATACCTGAATGCTCTCTTGTTGCAATTTTAGATGCGGATAAAGAAGGGTTTTTACGCTCTCGCACGTCTCTTATTCAAACGATTGGGCGTGCGGCGCGTCATCTTAACGGGCGTGTGTTACTTTACGCCGATACAATGACAGACTCACTGAGTTTTGCTTTACAAGAAACAGCGCGCAGGCGTGAAAAACAAGAAGCATGGAATAAACAACACGGTATTACCCCACGGAGTGTACAAAAACAAATTACTGACCTTGTTGCTCCTGTCACAGAAACAGAGTTTCTGTCAGAAAATGTTATGCGGCAAGATTCTGCGCGTTTTGATCAAGGACATTATCAGGGGCAGAATAGTGCGGCAACAATTGCAAAACTTGAGAAACGTATGCGTGAGGCGGCCGCTGTGCTTGAATTTGAAACTGCTGCTCGTTTGCGTGATGAAATAAAACGGCTTGAAGCGATACAATTAGGGTTAAATCCGTCATAAAATCTCTTTCATATTCATAAATCAAATTTATCAATAAAATTTTATAAGGCCTTACTAGAGTTTTCTTCCTAAAATAAATAGGTTGAAAAGTAGTATATACGAAAGGGGTGTCCATGTCAGAATCTCCTATTTCGCCTGATTATACGGCATTAGCTTCAGCTATTGTACAGACAGACCCTTTTCCTCATATGGTGGTGCCGCATTTTATACCTCAAGAAGATTTATCCCGTTTATTTGCTATTTTGCCTGATATACGAGGGGGGGGGTCATTTCCGCCGAGTGCTTTGACTCTTTCGCCGATTTTTGCAGGATTATTGCGGGAAATGGAGGGGGCAAGGTTACGAGATATGATTGCCCGTAAACTTGATATGGATCTCTCTTCTGCTCCAACGATGTTAACTCTCCGAGGACGTACGCGTGAAAAAGACGGGCGCATTCATACAGATTCTGTTGCTAAAAGGGTAACAGTGCTTCTTTATCTCAACCCATCTGGTGCTGTTTGGCAAGAGCATAAAGGCTGTTTGCGTCTTTTACGTAGTGCCAATAATATTGAGGATTATGTTCGTGAGGTACAACCTGTTGATGGGACACTTCTCATTTTTAAGAATGGACCAACAGCATGGCATGGGCATCAACGTTTTGTGGGCCAACGTTATACCATTCAGTTAAATTATATGGCACAAAATTACATTGCAAGAATGGAATTATGCCGTCACCGTTTGTCAGCGATGAGTAAAAAAATCATGCTCTCTTGTGGCTTTGATTTGAAGTAATACTTTAATATGAGGAAAAGGAACTGTTTATGAAAAATTCTATTGTTTCTCAGTGGCGTCATCACATACTACGCTGTGCGAGTATTGCTTTGTTAGGAACAACAGCATTTTCGCCTTTTTGTGTACCGTTATCTGCAGTATATGCTGAAGAAAAATCGCAGGGTGCTACTGTGCGAAGCATGTCACATGCTGTAACGCCATCGGGATTGGGAGATATTCCTGTAACACGGGCTACATTAGCCAACGGGCTACAAGTCGTTATTATTCCCGATCGGTTAGCGCCTGTTGTGACAACAGAGATCAATTATCTTGTCGGTTCTGCTGAAACCCCGAAAGGCTTTCCTGGTACAGCCCATGCTTTAGAACATATGATGTTTCGTGGAAGTAAGGGGCTGAATAAAGATCAACTTGCTGTTATAGGCTCTCGTTTAGGAGGTAGTTATAACGCTGATACAACTGAGGACGTGACACAATATTTTTATACAGCAGAAGCTAAGGATCTTCCCATTTTGTTGAAGATTGAGGCTTTGCGGATGAACGGATTAACGTTGTCAGAAGAGGAATGGAAAAAAGAACGTGGGGCTATAGAACAGGAAGTTTCTCGCGATATGTCAAGCCCTGCCTATCGGTATTTAACGCAATTACAGGCGATTTTATTTGCAGGAACGCCTTATGCCCATGATGCCTTGGGTACACGGGCTTCTTTTGATAAAACAACGGCCGCAGATTTACGTGCGTTTTATGAAAAATGGTATGCACCCAATAATGCAATCCTTGTGATTGCTGGTGATGTTGATCCTGCAAAAGCTCTCCGTCTTGTTCAAGAAACATTTGGCAATATTCATGCGCGTGTATTACCAAAACGTCAGCCTATTGTGCCAGCTTTACCACCGGCAAAAACCCTTAAACTGACTACGGATTACCCGGTTGGTTTTGTGACAATTGCCTTTCCTATGCCCGGGTACTCAGCGAAAAATTTTGCTGTTGCCGATATTTTATCGGATGTCCTTTCAAGTGAGAGAGGGGCATTATACGATCTTGTGCCGCAAGGAAAAGCCTTGTCTACAGGGTTTGAATATGTTCCTAAAAAAGAGGCAGGGTTCGGGGTTGCGTTAGCGGCTTTCCCTAAAGGGGGTGATTCTGATAAAATGATGCAAGAGATACGGCATGTTCTTGCATCATTGCGTAAAGGTGTGCCCGCAGATTTGGTTGAGGCAGCAAAAAAGCGGGAAATTGCTCAACTACAATTTGCGGCAAATTCTGTGAGTGGTTTGGCGTCTCTTTGGTCTGAGGCTTTAGCGTCTCAAAATTTAAAATCTCCTAATGATATGGTCGCAGCTTATCAAGCTGTAACACCTGAAGATGTCAATCGTCTTGCAGCTCAAATATTAGATCCTGTTCATGCGGTTTCTGCTGTTTTAACGCCTGAAATTTCCGGGCATCCTGTTTCTGGTAAAGGGTTTGGTGGGGCTGAAAATTTTGCCAGTGTTCCAGAGACATCTGTTGTTTTACCTGTGTGGGCGGCTAAAGCGTTGACAAAGCTGGAAGAGCCAACGCCAACGCCACTTCCTGTAACGAGTAAACTTTCAAACGGCATAACGTTAATTGTTTGGCCCTCTCACGTTAGTCACACGATTCAGGTAACAGGGCAAGTGCGGCAAACACCTTCTCTTCAACAGCCAAAGGGGCAAGAAGGGGTGAGTGATATTACAGAGGCATTATTTTCTTATGGTACCAAGACACACGATAGATTAGCCTTTCAAAAAGCCCTTGACGATATTCCAGCATGGGAAAGTGCGGGGAGCAGTTTTTCATTACGTGTTTTAACGCCTGATTTTGAGAAAGGTGTTAATCTTTTAGCAGAAAATGAGCTTCATCCAGCCTTCCCAGAGAAAGATTTTCTCATTGTGCGGCAGCAATGTGCCCGGACACAAGCGGGGGTGCTTGTTTCACCCGGGTATTTATTTGGTCGCGCTGTGAAAAAGGCTCTCTTGCCTGCAAAAGATCCTCTCCTTCGTGAAGCGACGCCGCAAACGATTATGAAAGTGTCTTATCAAGATCTTTGGAACTATTATCGGAAGGCATGGCGCCCTGACTTAACAACAATTGTTGTAACAGGGGATATAACACCACAAAAAGCGAAAGCCGTTATTGAAAAAGCCTTTGGTGGGTGGAAAGCAGAGGGTCCAACACCAGATATTACTTTGCCAGCGGTTCCGTTGAGTAAAGCCTCACGTTCTGTTGTGCCTGATAAAGGGCGTACGCAAGATGATGTTATTGTGGCTGAAACATTAGGACTCACCCCCAAACAGCCCGATCATTTTATGTTGCAATTAGGGAATGAGATCCTTGGCGGCGGGTTATTCTCTTCTCGTTTATATCGTGATCTTCGTGTTAAGACAGGGTATGTCTATACAGTAGGAAGCGGGTTTGAATGGGGGCGTAAACGTGGTACCTATACGGTGCATTTTGGTGCAGATCCAAAAATGGTAGGTAAAGCGCGTAATGTTATTCTCCGTGATATTAAGGCGATGCAACTTTCTCCACCAACGGCGGAAGAGTTAGCCTTAGCAAAGACCTCGTTATTGCGAAGTATTTCTTTACAGCGTGCAAGTTTAAGCGCTATTGCTGACCAATATCTTTTTCTTACACTTCTTGGATTACCGCTTGATAATGCTGATCGTGCGGCACAGGCTTATTATCATGCGACAAGAGATGAAGTACAAAAGGCGTTTCAAAAATGGATACGTCCTCATGACTTCGCAAGTGTTGTGAGAGGTCCAACGCCGACGTGGTAGCGGTTTTACAATAATAGGGTTAATTTATGACGGCAGCGTATCGTTGAAAAATACGATACGCTCTCTTATAGGATGTATGGTGTTGAGCAATGGGGTGGTTGGCGGGCATTCTTGCTTTTGGCTCATGGTTTTTAAGCAAGAAAGTGATCATGTGGGTTGTCGTATGGTTCACATTCGGAGGGGTTGTTTCGTCTCTCGTTGCATGGTGGATCAGTATTATTATTTTAAAAATACCAACTTTTCGTAAAAAAGGTAGGATTCGTAAGCTTCTTATTAAAGAAAAATTATTTCGTAAAAAAGGGAAATGGGAAGAAGCCTTAGAAATCTGCCAAGATGTCGTTTGCAAATTAAGAGAAAAAAAAGAATTTTTCTCAGAACAAAGTGTTGCGAAAGTTTTTATTGCGAAAGGAAATTGCTTAAGAAAACTTGATCGTTTGCAAGAAGCTATTGTTGCCTATGATGAAGTCATTCGTGAGTTTGGAACAATAGAGAAATTGCCACTTCGTGAAAGCGTGATGGAGGCTCTTGTTGGTAAAGGAGATTGTCTTGTCAAAGTTATCGAAGAAGAAAGTAGTTTAAGAACGTTTCATGAGAGAGAAGAGGCTCTTGAAGCATATGATGAAGTGATTCGTCGATGTGGGAACGCGAAAGAGCTTTCGTTACGTGAGCAAGTTGCGAGAGCGTTTATAGGGAAAGGAAACATTTTACCTCGTAAAGAAGAAGCTCTTGCGGCGTATGATGAAGTGATTCGCCGGTATGGGAATGCGAAAGAGCTTTCGTTACGTGAGCAAGTTGCGAGAGCGTTTATAGGGAAAGGAAACATTTTACCTCGTAAAGAAGAAGCTCTTGCGGCGTATGATGAAGTGATTCGTCGGTATGGGAATGCGAAAGAGCTTTCATTACGTGAGCAAGTTGCAAGGGCGCTTCTTGAAAAAGGGGGGGTATTAGGTAAACTCGCTCGTTGGGAAGAAGCGCTTGCCGTTTATGATGAAGTTATTTGTTGGTTTGGAGAGAAACCAGAATACCAATTTCGTAAAGTTGTTGTTATGGCCTTGTTCAATAAAGGGATTTCTTTGAGTAAATTAGGGCGTTGGGAAGATGCCCTTACGGATTATGATCATATTATTGGTAAGTTTGAAAACGCACAGGAGCCTTTTATTAGTGACTATGTGATTAGATCCCGTAAAACGCTTGTTGTTATGTTAGGAGAGAAAGGGGCGAGTTTTGGTAAAGAAGGGCGTTGGGGAGACGCCTTAACCGTCTATAACGAAGTGATCCGTCGATGTGGGGAAGCTAAAGAAGTGTCGTTACGTAAACGGGCGGCAAAAGCTCTCTTTAATAAAGGGGTTTCGCTCAGTAAATTAGGGCGTTGGGAAGAGGCACTGACAGCGTATAATGATATTATTGATAAATTAGGAGGGGTTAAAGAATCTTCTCTCTTTCAAAGTGAGTCTTTATTTTTTCAAATCGTTATCAAATCTTTGATCAATAAGGATACTCTTATTCAAAGACATAATCTTTCTAAAAACGATATTTATGAGAATGTGCTTATTTGGTTAGCGATATGGCTCCATAAGAACTTTCCACTCCATGGGGAGGAAAATTTAGGAAGTCCAGAGGGGAAATCCTACGAAGAGGTTTCTCTTTGGTTGGAAAAAAGATTTCCACAATGTCTACCACAAGACTCTCAAAAGCTCAGTAGTTTAGAAAAAGTGGTTTTGGTGTATAACTGGATATTCTTTATTTTTAATCTTAAAGTGTCATCATCTTTACAGGACTATGTTAAAGAACTTTCAGAAACGCAGGGTTTTTTATTATAAAAAAACAAAATTTGACCGTAGTGTTCTTATAGTTTAGAAAATGTAAATACTTTTTTAATTTGTTAGTATCTATTTTAGAATTGGAGTGTTTGTAATGGTTATGACGGCGCAGGAAATATCAAGGAAAAATGGTCTCAGTACGTGGAAATTATTAGGATTGTCTATCATTACAGGGTCTGTGTTTTGTTACTATTGGATGAAGAAAATGACAGAACTGGTAGAAGCGTTTTCTGGTAAACGGATTTGGAAAGATAGGACTTTTATCATTATTTTAGTGATCTCTTTCGGTCTTAATGATGTTGTGGCACAAGCCTATATCAATGGGGAATCAGATTTTATAAAAGAGGCTCTTTTAATTATATATAGTTTAGGTGTTATCGTAGTTACGATTATGATGATTTGCTGGGCTTTTGCAGCAAAAAGAGAAATTGAACTTTATGCTTCGCAGGCATTAGGGATTTCATATCGAATGAAGGGGTTTTATGCGTTTTTGTTTAATGGTTATTATATTAACTATTGCTTAAATGATTTGGCTTATGAAGCTGTGATGCAGCGTAAGGAAGTGCAATTAAATTAGAAGTATTATTCTATGCTGGCATGTTTTCTTAAGGTTGGTCTTTAGGAATAACCTTATTTTGTTAGTTTTGTCATTATTATAGTGTTAAAAAGAGGTAGGCGTGATAACCCCTCAAGAAATTGCGAAAAAGAATGATCTGGGTACGGGAGTATTTGTTCTTCTTAATATCATAACATTAGGGGGATATGGTCTGTTACGGGTTATGAAGATGACAGATCTTATAGAAGGTTTTTCTGAGCAGAAGATTTGTTCAAGAAATTTTGTCATCTTTTTATCAGTTGCTTATGGGTTTTCATTTTTTGGATGGGAGATCGTTTATTTTGCGTTGCTTGTTTATTGGTCATTTTTAGCAAAAAGAGAAATAGAGCGTTACGCGTCTCAACAAATGTGTATCTCGTATGAAATGAACTCTTTTTATACGGTTGTTTTTAATATGTATTACATCAACTATTGTTTGAATGATCTGCAAGAGGCTTCGGAGATGTGCTCTTTAAGAAACCAAAATATAAGAGAAGATGGCAGAAGTTCACAACATTGTCATAAAGAAAGAGTGATGGAAGACGCTAATTTTTTTGAGTAATCTTTATGTAATAACAACGTAAAGACTCAAGAAGTTTATTTTTAGAGAATTATATGAAGAAGGAATATAAAGCATTTGTCGAGTTTGGATTATTTTTAGACACGTTTGTCACGATAAAGAGTTATAAAATGGTCATGACAAAGCCCGACATCAGGGCGTATAGGGATCGTTGCCTTGAGGGCAACAAATTCTAACCAGCATGAGGGTAGGATTATGGGGAAAGTTGGTAATGGCAATGTTGAAAGCGTTGTTATGACATGGGCTAAAGTATGTTTTTTCCAATAATTGCCAAGAGTTATGTGAAGCACATAAGGAGTATAGGGGATTTCTCCTTGTGTTGCCGCCAATTTATGGCGTAATTGTGTCGTTACGTCGCTTGTTTCTGTGAGTGTGAGATAAACGTTATACGCGTTCGCGGTAAGACCTGTTATCACAAAATGAGGCGCTGTTAGGGAGCATGTTTTAAGAACATTGATTTGGCGTCGGAGTGTGGTGAAAGAAATATCATCATCGTAATTTTTAGATAAAGAAAG
Source organism: Acetobacter sp. (assembly GCA_017474285.1). Classification (GTDB taxonomy): domain Bacteria; phylum Pseudomonadota; class Alphaproteobacteria; order Acetobacterales; family Acetobacteraceae; genus Acetobacter. The sequence continues at coordinate 15,689 of JAFVHT010000010.1, read as the reverse complement.
AAATCCACTTGCGAATAATGTAATATGGAAATTGTGGATAGGTAACGTTGTAAGAGCAATGCTAATAGATGTGGCTAATTGGGAAAGTAAACTTATGAGAGAAGCATCGTCAAACCGATACATCCAAACGCCGTAATATTTTCTCCCTTTATGCCAATTTTCAAACGTTGTTATATCGGCAATATGGGTGCACGGCTCACGAGAGCAGGACATGCGTTATCTCTTAAGATTTTCAACAAAAAACGCAAAATAATAATATTATTATTCGTTGAGGAGATCTCTTTAAGGGGATTGAGGGACACCATCTCCTGTTGAGGCTTGAAGATGGGGAAGTCCTGCACCATAAGGATCGTTAATGTAAGCATTATTCACGTTGTCAGGTGAGTATTGACGTCCATATTGTTGATAAGGGTTTTTGGTGGCGTCCGGTGGAGAGGAAAGGCGATTTTGATAATTGGCATTGGGACTTTGTTGTCCTGTCATGGTAGCCGTATAAGCATAACCCGGACCTGAAGAACGGGCACTTGCACCTGGCGGCATGGTGATTTCTGAAGGAGGCGGAGGCGCAAGATTGCGAGAGACGTTAATATTATAGGGATTGTGACGGTCAAAGGGGCGATCGACACCTCTCATGCTATTGGCATAATCACTTTGATAAGGAGAATCAAAACAGGCAGCGAACGGCCCTCCTAAAGGATTGGGTGGGCATGGTGGCATCGTCGCAGCGGGGGGAGGAGGCATTATTTGAGGTGGCGGCGCGAATTGAGCTTTTGCTATCTCTGTCTTTGTAAAAGCGCTAAGCAGTAATAAAGTTGCCAAAATTTTTTTCATGTGTCCTCCCATTGCTCTCCCCTAGGCTTTTCCCTAGTTCTCCTAGTCAAATCGCCTGATAGTAATCTGTTCTCTTAAGGGCGTCGAGTTTAAATCGTGGGCTGTACTGTAAATAAAGAGATAAGTTTTTTGAGAGGTAAGATCTAACGAAACGCGAAAAGGTAACCTGTTACATGAAGGGTTATTACGTTAAGAGAAATTTGTGTTTTTTTTTGAGAGAGTACTCTGATAAGGGATAACGCCACGCGTATCATTGCGCATGTCTAAAATACGTCCTGAAGCGGGGAAAGAACGATGGCTGCACTGGTCACGTTCACAGGCACGGCAGCCCGGTCCAATAGGTACAACAAGGTGATGATCCTTTAAATTGAGACCTGAAGCGTAAACGGTTTTGTGGCTATCGGCAATACTGCAGCCGAGAACAATGGCAACTTGTCGCGGTTTGCTAGCATAAGTTAGTCCCTCACGGCTGACAGTACGGGCGATATTCAGATAAGTTGCATGGTCAGTTGTTTGTGATATTTGAACTTGAATTTGCCCGGGTGTTGCAAAAGCACGGAAAACATTCCATAAAGGGCAAGGTCCCCCAAAACGCGCCTTTGAAAAGCGATTAGCAGAGAAACTTTTTAAAATATTGCCAGCAATATCGACTTTCAAAAAATAAAAGGGGATTCCTTCAAGACGTGGGCGTTGCATCGTGCTTAAACGATGGCAAACTTGTTCAAAACTTACACCAAAATGTCTGCGTATACAATCTATGTCATAGCGTGTATGTTCAGCAACTTTAAGAAAACGCTTATAGGGGAGAAGAAGGGCGCCTGCAAAGTAATTGTTCAGGTAAATACGTGCAAGCGTTTTGGCGTTGTTCTCCTTTGGTCCTTCTGAACGTAAAATAGTGGTAATAAGACGGTTATAATCCATTTGTCCAATAATTTGTGCTAAATGGAATAAGAGGCTTTCAGGAGGGCGGTTAAGAGGGAGCAGAATACGGCGTTTTTGATGCTCAACACGCCAAATAAGCCCATGTTCCTCTAAAGTCGGATCAAAAACAATTGTGAGGTTATGCTGTTTTTGAATATGGGTCATAAGCGCTAAGGTTAATGTGCTCTCATCAAGATTTAATTTTTCATAAAAGCGTTCTGCGGCTTCATCTAACGTATGAAAATAATTGCCATGTTGTTGAACCCAATTACCGACAATGTCATAAGGTTCAATCGGAGGGGAAGGGTTTTGTCTTTTATCTGAAATTTCGCGTTCAAGTGTATAGGCTTTATAGAGTGTGAGAAAAGCCTCACACAGTTCTGGATTGTTTCTAACAGCGTCAGCCATTTTAACGAAGGCAAAGGGGGTTGTGTTCTTAAAAACGGGATCAGCCATCGTTTCACGGACAGCTTGTAATGTGTGTGTTTCATGCGTGTTGTTAAACCACGCAGGGCTGAGTGTAAAATGTTCGCAAAGTTTTTGAAGTAAATGGTGAGGGATTGTTCTATGATCACGTTCAATTTGGTTCATATAACTTGGTGAAATTTCCAGTATTTGAGCAAGATCTGCTTGTGTTAAATGCTCACGCTGGCGGAGTTGATAGATACGAGAGCCAGCAAAAAGTTTTATTTTGTTTTTAGAGATGGGCTTAGACATGGGTTTAAATCTTTGCAAGCTTTGCAAAGAACAGGAACGTTCTTCGCATCTTCTTACTATTATCATAATTTTGTTTTTGTGACGACTCGCGTAACATGACCCATATTTTACATAGAAAGGGCATTTGCCATGAAAGAACATGATCTTCGAGTACATCCCGAAAAAGACCGTTTACCACGTTCTGAGCAATTAGCGTGGAAAATTGCTCAGGTCGCAGTTGACCCTGTTGAGGTGGAAACTGAAGTGGAAGACATGATTGTGAATCGTGTCATTGACAACGCATCAGTCGCAGTCGCTTCCGTGAATCGGCGTCCTGTTATGAGTGCACGTGCCGAAGCTTTAGCCCATAGACGGGAAGGTGGCGCAACCCTTTTTGGTATGGGTCCAGATGTGCGCGTGCATGCGGAATGGGCAGCATGGGCGAATGGTACAGCTGTGCGTGAGTTAGATTATCATGACACATTCCTTGCAGCGGAATACTCACATCCGGGTGATAATATTCCAGGTATTTTAGCGGTAGCACAACAGTGCCATCGCAGCGGTGCTGACCTTATACGGGGTGTTGCCACAGGATATGAAATCCAGATTGATTTGGTGCGGGCTATTTGCTTACACAAACATAAAATTGATCACGTAGCCCATCTTGGACCATCTGTTGCTGCTGGTATTGGGACTTTGCTTGGTCTTTCTCCAGAAGTGATTTATCAAGCCATTGGTCAGGCTTTACATGTAACAACAGCAACGCGTCAAAGCCGCAAAGGGGAAATTTCTTCTTGGAAAGCTTATGCCCCAGCGCATGCGGGTAAAATGGCTGTGGAATCAGTTGATCGTGCCATGATGGGTGAAACATCACCAACCCCGATTTATGAAGGGGAAGATGGTGTTATTGCGTGGATGCTTGATGGGAAAGATGCTCATTATAGAGTGCCACTCCCTGAAGCTGGTGAGCCTAAACGTGCGATTTTGTCTTCTTATACCAAAGAGCATTCTGCGGAATATCAGAGTCAGGCTCTCATTGATCTTGCTTTCCGTATGGGGAAAAAGATTTCTGATTGGGATAAAGTCAAAGATATTCTTATTGAGACAAGCCATCACACGCATTACGTGATTGGTACTGGTTCTAATGATCCACAAAAGTTTGATCCAAAAGCCTCGCGTGAGACATTGGATCACTCGATTATGTATATTGTGGCTGTTGCCTTGCAAGATGGATGCTGGCATCAGGTGCATTCTTATGCGCCAGAGAGAGCTAATCGTCCAGATACTGTGCGTTTGTGGCAGAAAATTCGCACCATTGAAAAACCAGAATGGACAGCGCGTTATCATGAAACGAATCCCGATAAAAAAGCGTTTGGTGGTCGTATTATCATCACGATGGAAGATGGTAGCGTTTTAGAAGACGAACTAGCTGTTGCGAATGCGCATACTTTAGGGGCAACGCCATGGGGACGGGCTGATTATATCCGTAAGTTCCGTATGTTAGCGGAAAATGTGGTGCCTGAACATGAAATCAAGCGCTTCCTTGAGGTTGCACAAGAACTGCCAAAACTGAAAGCAGGAGAGTTGCATAAGCTGGAAATTCATATTCCAGAACATGACCTCCGGCAGAACACGGCGCAAGGAATTTTCAACTTTAAGTAAAATATGAGGAGCGGTTGGGGATGCTCTCATCCCCACCATAACCTCGGTGATGCTAACTCTTACTAAATATGGGGCAAACTGATGACAACAGAATCACATAGAAAACCCAAAAAATCCGTTGCTCTCTCGGGGACGGTTGCGGGCAATACAGCTCTGAGTACCGTAGGGCATAGTGGTAATGATTTGCATTATCGGGGTTACGATATTCGTGATCTAGCGCGTTCGTGTACGTTTGAAGAAGTGGCACATTTGCTGATCCACGGTCATCTGCCTAATACGGCGGAATTGGAAGGGTATCGTCGGCGTTTAGCAAGTCTGCGTGGTATCCCTGAAACTGTGCGTAGGGGATTAGAGTGTTTACCTGCAGCAACGCATCCTATGGATGTTATGCGTACGGGTGTTTCCTTGTTGGGTTGTGCTTTGCCAGAACGGAGTGATTGTTCTCTTGCTGGTGCGCGTGAAATTGCCGATCGGTTGGTGGCTTCTTTAGGGTCTATGCTTCTGTATTGGTACCATTATTCTAACAATGGGCGTAGAATTGACGTCCAGACAGATGATAACAGCACAGGTGGACATTTCCTTCACCTCTTGCATGGGAAAAAACCCTCTGAGGAGTGGGTTCGAGCCATGCATACCTCGTTGATTTTGTATGCTGAACATGAATTTAATGCCTCTACGTTTACTTCTCGTGTGGTGGCAGGTACAGGGTCTGATATGTATTCTGCTATTACGGCGGCTATCGGGGCTTTGCGTGGGCATAAACATGGGGGGGCCAACGAAGTCGCTCTTGATATTCAACAGCGTTACCATACGGCAGATGAGGCAGAAGCTGATATTTTGCGCAGGTTAGCAGAAAAAGAAGTGATTATTGGGTTTGGGCATCCAGTTTATACAATTGCTGATCCGCGAAGTGATATTATTAAAGAAATAGCGCGTAACCTGTCTTCTCGGAATGGGGATAGTCGTCTTTATTTAGTGGCAGAACGGATTGAGAGAATTATGGGAGAGCAGAAAAAAATGTTCCCTAACCTTGATTGGTTTAGTGCGGCTTCTTATAACGCTATGGGGATTCCTACAGCAATGTTTACGCCGATATTTGTTATTGCACGTGTCACAGGCTGGTGTGCGCATGTCATAGAACAGCGTCAAGATGGTAAAATCATTCGTCCATCAGCCAATTATATTGGTCCTGATGTACGGCCTTTTGTTTCTTTATCTGAACGTAAATAATATGGAGAAAGCTGTATGACTTATTTAATTGGAAAAGAGCTGCCCTCAACACCAGCAGGGCAACGTTTTAGAGAATTATTAGCGCGTAAAGGTATTCTTCAAATACCGGGTGCACATAATGGGCAAGCGGCTTTACAAGCGAAAGATACAGGCTTTGAGGCGTTGTATTTGTCGGGTGCGGCGATGACGGCAAGTATGGGATTGCCAGATTTGGGAATTATTACGGTTGATGAAGTTTGTTTCTTTATCCGTCAAATTGTTCGTTCGTCAGGTCTTCCTCTGTTGGTTGATGGGGATACAGGTTACGGAGAAACTCTCAATGTGATGAACATGGTGCGTGCTTTTGAAGAGGCAGGTGCTGCGGCTGTTCACATTGAAGACCAAATTCTTCCTAAAAAATGTGGGCATCTCAACGATAAGAAATTAGCGTCTCCGCAAGAAATGGCACAAAAAATTGCCGCAGCTGTGCGAGCACGTCGTGATATGTTTATTATTGCACGTACAGATGCCGCAGGTTCTGAAGGAATTGAAGGGGCGGTTGCTCGAGCACGTCTTTACCATCAAGCGGGGGCAGATGCTATCTTTCCAGAAGCTTTAACATCTGAGGAAATGTTTAGAGAAGTTGCCTCTCGTTTGTCAGATGTACCCTTGTTGGCGAATATGACGGAGTTTGGTCGTACACCCTATTTTACCGCGTCTCAGTTTGAAGAGATGGGCTATAAAATGATTATATGGCCTGTAAGTTCTTTACGTGCGGCTAATAAGGCGCAAGAGAATTTGTACAAAACAATTGCTCGTACAGGTGGCACGCATGCCATGCTTGAGCAAATGCAAACGCGAGAAGAACTTTATAAAACATTACGCTATCATGATTATGAATCTCTTGATTCAAGTATTATAGCGACTGTTTTACCACATATTGGTAAGTCTGATCATTAAGGTTCAGTACACGAATAAACGCGTAGGTTTGAGATAAAATAAACAAGACTAGGGATTCGAATTATGCATCATAATACTAAAGTTATTCCAGCAGGTGCTTATGTTGGGTACCCAACGATTATGACACCTCAACAGCTTGAGGCTATGCGGGAATACGCGCAGCGTGATCCTAAAGCTTTTTGGTTGGAGCAGGCTGATCGTATTCATTGGCATCGTAAACCTACGCAAGCCTTTACAGGCAGTTTTGAGGGTGATGTTTCTATTCGTTGGTTTGAAGATGGTCAGCTCAATGCGTCGGTGTCTTGTATTGATCGTCATTTAACGGATCGTGCTGATCAAGTCGCTTTAATCAGTCATCGTGAAGGGCGTCAAGACGTTGAAAAAATCACCTATGCAACATTGCATGATCGGGTATGTCAGTTAGCTAATGCGCTTAAGCATTTGGGCGTAGAAAAAGGGCAACGTGTTGCCATCTGTCTACCTATGGTGCCTGAGGCAGCTATCGCTATGTTAGCGTGTGCTCGTATCGGTGCGGTACACGTTGTTTTATTTGGTGGCTTTTCAGCTGAGGGAATTGCCGAACGTCTCGTTGATAGTGGTGCGGTGCTTGTGATTACGGCGAATGCAGCAAGTCGCGGTGCAAAAATGGTTCCCTTCAAAGAAACAATGGATAAGGCTTTGGAGAAATCAAAAGGATCTCATAAAGTCCATTCTATGCTTGTTGTTCATACATCGAGTGAAACGGTGTCTATGCAGTCCGGTCGTGATCATGATTTCCATACTTATGTAAAAGAGTTTGGTACTGAATTTACACCTGTTATCATGGACGCTGAAGATCCTTTCTTTATGTTGTACACTTCTGGTAGTACGGGGAAACCTAAAGCGATTGTTCATACTTGTGGTGGGTACCTTGTTTGGGCGTCTTATACTATGGGAATGGTGTATACCCATAAGCCTGGTGATGTTTTATGGTGCACGGCTGACGTAGCATGGATTACGGGGCATACCTCTGTATTATATGGACCACTTGCGAATGGTGGCACAACTATGATTTCTGATAGTTTGCCGAATTACCCTGTACCAGGTCGTTGGTGGGATTTGATCGACCAGTGTAAAGTAACAATGTTCTTTACAGCACCGACGGCTGTGCGTGCCTTAATGGCAGAAGGTGATGACGTTGTTAAACGCAGAGATCTGAGCACTCTGAGATTGTTAGGTGTTGCGGGAGAACCGACGAGTCCAGATGGATGGGAATGGTATCATGACGTTGTCGGAAAAGGACGTTGTCCGGTTGCTGATACATGGTGGCAAACAGAAACAGCAGGCATTATGTTAGGACCTATCCCGGGGGTACAAACTCTTAAACCCGGCTCTGCGAGTACACCTCTTCCAGGTCTTAGTATGTCTTTGATTGATCAAAATGGGGCCGTTATTGAAGGCGAGGGTGAGGGAGGGTTGTTTATCAACGCTTCATGGCCCGGGCAAGCACGCACGATTTGGGGTGATCATGAACGTTTCCGTCAAACATATTTTACGATGTCACCGGGGCGTTATTTCTCGGGAGATGCGGCACAACGTGATGCTGATGGGTATTATTGGCTCATGGGTAGAATGGATGACGTTATTAACATTGCGGGGCACCGTTTAGGGACGGCAGAAGTTGAAGATGCTCTTGCTGAGGACCATCGGATTGCAGAATCTGCGGCAGTCGGTGTTGCTCATGGTCTTAAGGGGCAAGGTTTAGCGGTTTTTGTAATTGTTCGTAAAGACGCTGCGGATGAGGTCACAGAAAAAGAGGTTTCACAGCTCATTGTTTCTAAAATTGGTCGGTATGCTGCGCCTGAAGCAGTTTACTTCGTACCAGATTTGCCACGCACACGGTCCGGTAAAATCGTTCGTCGTTTATTACGTAAAATTGCAGAGGGACAAACAGAAAATCTTGGTGATCTCTCCTCTCTCAATGATATGTCTGTGGTTGACATGTTGTATGAAAGGGTTATGGGGCAAAAGGCTTTTGAACAGAAATAAACACGATAGTAAACACGACGGTAGAAACGTGTTTTATGGGTAAAACAAAAGGCTGGAGTATTCTTCCAGCCTTTTGTTTCTTATGGGAGAAGTCTTTGAGTCTATGGCAACAGAAACTGCGTTATTTGAAGAACATAATATTGGGAGCCTATGTCGCTTAAAACTCCCTCAAGATGTTGTGAGCTCAGCCACTTATGGTGGACGTAACCAGTGTTATCGTTATACGCTTAAACGTGTTTGGGATTCTACGCGCCCTATGGTGATGTGGGTACTGATGAATCCTTCTGTTGCCACAGAAGAATGTGATGATCGCACAGTTGCTAAATGTCAACGTTATGCACGGGCGTGGGGATATGGCGGTTTGTTGGTTGGCAATACATTTGCTTATCGGTGTACAGATCAAAAACGCTTATTAGAAACAGAAGATCCCGTTGGTCCGGAAAATAATGCGGCTCTGTTAGAAATGGCACAACAGGCTCAGTTGATTATAGCGGCTTATGGTTCTCCCCATTATAAACTCTTATGGGATCGGGGTACGGAAGTATTACGTTTATTACAACAGCAGGGATTTGTTATACATGCGTTGAAACAAAGCAGTAATGGTCGTCCTTGTCATCCACTTTATCTCTCATCAGCATTGTTACCTTTTCCTTTGTCGTCGTTATAGCATGTGTTAAGAAGTTTGTTTTTAAGAAAATGAGAAAAACACTTTCTTTTTAGTATCGTGTGGGGCATAATTTGCCTAAAGTACGGATTAAGGTCTAAAATGCCGAAAAGGTTATAGAGAGATAAGCTCTAGGGATACTACTCCTCCAAAAAAAAAGTTTTGAAAGGGTTGTTGTTTTAGGTTAAGGCAATAGAAGAATTGTGAAAAGATGAATGAGGTAAAGAATGGCTTTGTTGTCTAAAACGATGTTGGCTTTGTTAGGGAGTATACCGTTTTGGGTTGTTGGCGTAGCACCAGCACAACCTGTACAGGCAGAAACGATGCAAGAGGAAGCAGCACCGCCTAAATTGTCACATGAACAAGTGATGATTATGCGACATGATACAGAGGCTGTTTTACACTATAAATTACCTCCTGATATATTGCCTCGATTAACAGCGACATTGCAGGCAATTCAAAAAGCAGGTATTCGTCCACCGGAGCAATATGGTATGTCGTTGGATGAGCAAATTCGGTTTGTAGAGCAAGTTAAGGGGTTAGATACGATTTTACACGATCATGGGTTTACACCGAGGGATTTCGTGACAAGTCTTACCTGTGTTGAAATGACAGGAAGCATGATGGATGTCTCTACTGATCGAAATAATAGTACTCTGACACCTGATCCACAGAACGTTGATCTTTTGCGACGTAACCCGCAAGCGTTGCAAGAGCTTGCACAAGTTGTTCGTGCAGAAAAGACAATGAAATAAAACGCTTTTTAATGAGAATAATAAAATAATAAAGCCCGTTTTGAGAACGGGCTTTATTATTTTAGGGTATTACGTTAAAACGCGAATAACTCTTTTCAGAAAGAGAACAAATGAACGTCAACGCCTCGCGTATGGAATTTATTTGAGGAAACGGTGAGAAGTATAAGTTAAGCCTATATAAAGAGATAAAAGGTGTATTTTCGCCTCTTTTTCCTTTGTGGATATACTAAGGACCATCAGTAATGACTTTTGTTTTTATGTGCTGTTTTTGGTTGTAATCTCTATAACAAACGGTGAAATAATTTGCCCATTGTTTTGGTTGATCCTGTTTAACGATCGCTATAAGGTCTGTATAACTTTCGTTTTTCGCTTCTTTTACGGCTTTTTGATACGAAACGACACCTTCTCTGTTCCAGGATTACCTTGGTATTTAGGATATTTTTTGGTTGAACGTTTCCACTTTGTAATTGTTGTAACTGTTGGTGAATTGTCTGTAACTTTTGTTCTGACTCGTCTAACGTTCCCGTTTTTATCTTGAGTAAGCTTGTAACTGTAAGATTTTGTATCCTTGTGTCAGCTTTTTGTAAGGCTGTTCTAATGTAGCGAAGAGCAGGCTTCATCATATATATAGCTTGAATATAACCTGCTGCCTTTTCCATCTTAGGATGAGGATAATAATATTTCGTAGAGCATGTTTCAGGCGATGGTTGAAGAGCTGGTGTTGTATTGAGTATTGTGACCAAGTCGATATATCTCTGCTGTATTTTAACGTTTTCCTTTGTAATTCTTCTTTTTCTTTTTTTTAGTTCTTCTCTTTTTTGAACTATGACCTCGTTAGCCTATCATAAAGTTACTGAGTGCTTTTGGCTTTATTTGGGCGTAAATTGCATTAGGGGGATGGGAATTGCCGTCTACGAGGAGTTTTTTGTGGCAGGGAGTAGTTCTTCTGCGACGAGCCTCCTCGGTGGTATCCTTTCTGCTGTTTTCATAAGAGCTAACTCATAATGCCCATTTTGTTTGGCGTTTACACCTGCTTGGTTTGAAAACAGGTTTCAGCGTTGGGTTGTAGATAGGATCCGTAGCTTTCAAATAGAGCGAGCTTGAAAGAGAAACCACCCCAAGACTTAACAAAAATTTTATGGAGGGGGGGGTAAAAGATAAGCTCATTGTTTACTGTGAGAAGCTGCCTGCTTTGGCAGAGGTTTGGGAACTATAGTTAAAGCAAGTTCCTTTAACCGTTCTGGCTCAATAGGGGCAGGAGCACCCATCATTAAATCTTCTCCCTGTTGGTTAAGCGGGAAAAGAATCACTTCGCGAATATTAGGCTCATTAGCGAGTAACATAACCATACGATCAACACCGGGGGCAGAACCACCATGCGGCGGTGCGCCGTAACGGAACGCATTAAGCATGCCGCCAAAACGGGCTTTAACGTCCTCTTCAGAATAACCCGCGATTTCAAAGGCACGAATCATAACCTCGGGTAAATGGTTACGGATAGCGCCTGAAGAAAGTTCAATTCCATTGCAAACAAGATCATATTGATAAGCGAGAATATCAAGAGGGTTCTTTGTGTTGAGGGCTTCTAAGCCGCCTTGTGGCATGGAAAAAGGGTTATGCGAAAAATCAATAAGCCCTGTTTCTTCGTTGCGTTCATACATGGGAAAATCCGTGACCCAACAAAAACGGAAAGAATCTTTTTCTATGAGATCTAACTCTTTCGCAATATGGGTGAGGGCAATGCCAGAAAATTTAATAGCATCAAGCCCTTTTCCAGCCGTAAAGAAAACAGCGTCGCCTTCTTGAAGGTCTAGGCGTTGACGGAGGGCTTCTGTTCTATCGGATTCAAGGTTTTTCGCGATCGGACCTTGTCCCCCTGTTTCGGCAAAAGTAATGTAACCCAGACCACTTCCCCCGTTTTCGCGTGCCCACGCATTGAGTTTATCAAAGAAAGAACGCGGACGATTGCCTACACCCGGCGCAGGAATAGCGCGAATTTCTCCGCCATCGGCAGCAATGCGTGCAAATAATCCAAAACCAGAACCTGAAAAAATATCGGTGACGTCTGTCAGGCGGAGCGGGTTGCGTAAATCAGGTTTATCAGAACCGTATTCTTTTAACGCGCGCGCATAGGGAATCCGTTCAAAAGGCGCTTGACTCACTTTGCAGCCCTGCCCGAATTCTGTAAAGACGCCTGAGAGAACATTTTCCATAACAGCAAAAATTTCATCTTGTGTGGCAAAAGCCATTTCAAAATCAAGCTGGTAAAATTCTCCGGGTGAGCGATCAGCGCGTGAGGCTTCATCACGAAAACACGGGGCAATTTGAAAATATCGATCAAAACCCGCGACCATAGCGAGTTGTTTAAATTGTTGAGGCGCTTGGGGCAGGGCATAAAACTGCCCATGATGAAGACGTGAGGGCACAAGAAAATCACGCGCGCCTTCGGGAGAAGAGGCTGTGAGAATCGGAGTTTGAAGTTCAACAAAACCTAAATCCGTCATACGGCGACGGAGGCTTGCGATAATAGAGGAACGAAGGAGAATATTCTGGTGTACTTTTTCACGGCGCAGGTCGATATAACGATACCGTAAACGAAGTTCATCAGAATAATGCTCATGTCCAGCCACTTGGAGGGGGAGCACATCCGCGGTAGATTGTACCTCAAGATTTTGCGCGACAAGTTCAATAGAGCCTGTTGGTAGATCAGGGTTACAAGTGCTTTCTTCACGAAGAACAACTTCCCCTGTGACGGTAATAACACTTTCAACGCGAAGAGCGTTGGCTTTGTTCATCAAGGGTGAGCTTGCAGGAATAACGACTTGGGTTATACCCGTTTCATCACGTAAATCTATAAATAAAAGACCTCCGTGGTCTCTTTTACTATGAATCCAACCTGAAAGGCGTGCTGTAGTACCAGCATCAGTGGAGCGGAGCGCTGAACAATAATGAGTGCGATAAGGGTGCATGGCAAATCCTAAAATCTCAAGTGATAACAAGTGATAATAAAGGTGTGAAAAAACAATATGAAACCCTTTATAACACAGTGTTTCAAGAAACAGAGCACAGGAAATCACATGAAAAGTCAAAAAGGCGTAAAATTTCACCTTTTAAACCTTCTACGAAGTCATTTCTTTGAATTTTCTTGTCCAATTTTGTTTTTTATAGCATGGTAGAGTTCAGGGTATAACCCTGTGGCGTAAGACACCCCTGGAGGTCTTAACGTCAGGTCTGAACGCTGTTTATCATTTTTTATTGAGGAGATTTGTTGTGTCAAAAAATACATCTATTAAAGCATCGGCGCGTGCGAAGGCTGGTAAGGGGGCAGCGCGTGCGACGAGGCGTGCAGGTTTAGTGCCCGGTGTTGTTTACGGAGGCAAGCAAGAACCGGCTCTTATTGCTATTGATCCGCGTATTATTATTAAAGGGCTTCAGACTTCTGGCTGGCGTTCGCACGTTTACGAAATTGATATAGAGGGGAAAGTTGAGCGCGCCCTTATCCGTGATGTGCAGCTTCACCCGGTTAAAGATACGCCCGTACATGTTGATTTTATGCGTCTTGCGGCGGGGTCACGTGTTCATGTTGAAGTGTCTGTTCATTTTACAGGGGAAGATAAAGCCCCCGGTATTAAGCGTGGGGGTGTCTTGAACATTGTGCGCCATACCATTGATGTGGAAGTTTCTGCGGATCAAATTCCAGAATTTTTTACAGTGGATTTAAGTACGTTAGACATTAACGATAACGTACGGTGGGAAGACGTCCGCGGTACACAAGGGGCAACACCGATCAGCCATGAAGCGAATTTCGTTGTGGCAAGTATTGCACCGCCAACCGTAGAGGCAGAAGAAACAACAGAAACAGAAGCCTAATTTTTTATAGGATTTTGTTTGTCAGTAAAAGTGGGGGGGGGGAACACGCCCCCGCTTTGATTTTGTTTCAAAAACAGAAACGGAGTAAAACAGCGTTATGTTGCTTTGGGTTGGGCTTGGAAACCCTGAACCTTCCATGCAGCGCAACAGGCATAATATTGGCTTTATGGTGCTAGAGACGCTGATTTTACACTATGGTTTTTCATCGTGGCGCCGTCGCTTTCGGGGAAAGGTGGCAGAAGGGCGTATAGGAAACCAAAAAATTCTGGCGTTATTGCCCATGACATACATGAATCGTTCTGGCGAAAGTGTGCAAGAGGCGATGGCTTTTTACAAAATTCCGCTGCAGAACATTACAGTTTTTCATGATGATTTAGATATTGCCCCCGGGCGTTTACGTGTTAAACAAGGGGGAAGTGCGGCGGGGCACAATGGATTACGCTCTTTAGATCACTGTTTGGGAACATCCGCCTATCAAAGGGTACGTCTTGGCATAGGGCACCCCGGGCATAAAGAGCGTGTATGTGGTTGGGTGTTAGGAGATTTTACAAAAACAGAATGTGAAGAACAGCTTACCCCTCTTTTAGAACGTCTTGTTGAGGCAGCGCCTCTTTTAGCCGAGGGGCAAAGCGATCGATTTATGACACGAGTAGCATTAGTGGAGAAGAAAAATGGGGTTTAATTGCGGTATTGTGGGCTTGCCCAATGTGGGAAAGTCGACACTCTTTAATGCGTTGACAGCAACGGCGAGTGCCCAAGCAGCCAATTATCCCTTTTGTACTATTGAACCGAATATAGGGCGTGTTGCTGTACCCGATAAACGTTTAGACGCTCTTGTTGCCATAGGGAAATCTCAACGCAAAGTACCCACAAGTTTAGAATTTGTGGATATTGCAGGGCTGGTGCGTGGAGCCTCTAAAGGGGAGGGGTTGGGGAACCAATTTTTAGCCAATATCCGTGAAGTTGATGCCATTATCCACGTCTTACGCTGTTTTGAAGACGACGACATTACCCATGTTGAAGGGGCGGTTGACCCCGTGCGTGATGCCGAAATCATTGAAACCGAGCTCATGCTCGCTGATCTTGAATCTTTAGAGAAGCGTTTGCCCAATATTCAAAAACGAGCAAAAAACCGCGATTCCGAAGCCCTCACACAAATCGCGGTTATAGAGCCTTTAATCACCGCCTTAAAAGAGGGGAAACCTGTGCGTAAAGCCACACCAAAAGGGCAGGAGGAGGTTGTTCGTAAACTGCAATTATTAACGAGTAAGCCTGTTTTATATGTGTGTAACGTTGAGGAGGAATCAGCTGTGGAGGGTAATGCTTTTTCACAAAAAGTGAAAGCTATGGCTGAAGCTGAAGGGGCAGCCGTTGTTATTGTTTCTGCAGCGATTGAGGCAGAAGTAAGCCAACTTCCGCAGGAAGATCAAAAAGAGTTTTTAGCCGGTTTGGGGCTTCACGATAGCGGGCTTGATCGGGTTATTGCCGCGGGGTATCGTTTGCTAGGGTTAAGCACCTATTTTACGGTGGGACCTAAAGAAGCACGGGCTTGGACGATTGTGACAGGCACAAAAGCGCCCCAAGCAGCGGCAGTTATTCACAATGATTTTGAACGTGGTTTTATTGCGTGCGAAACGATTGCCTATGAGGATTATATTCGCTACGAAGGCGAAGCTGGTGCACGTGAGGCAGGGCGTTTGCGTGTTGAAGGGCGTGATTACGTGGTGCAAGACGGGGATATTTTACTTTTTCGCTTTAACGTATAACGTGTAAAAAGATAAAGATGTAAGGTAGAAAATGTAAAAAAATATAAAAGAACGTTAAGGAGAAATGACATGTTGAAAAATGAAAATTTAAAAAGTGTTAAGCAAAAGGCTATTCAAGACATAGAAAAACGTGTGGCGGATAAAATTCTTGAACCGACTAACGCCGATTTACTCATAAAACTGATCAACAACGCCGATACTTTAGATGAAGCTATTAACATTACCGCTTTGGGGACGACCTATAAAAGAACGGGCTTTCATTTTGATAAACGTTTAGAAAAATTAGGGGACGCCATATACTACTTCAAAAGAAATGAAACGCTTTCT
>JAFVHT010000001.1 GCA_017474285.1 Acetobacter sp. | reverse complement strand
CGTTAATGATGAGCGTAATGGACCGGTGATTCGGGCCAATATTGCTAAAGCCTTTTGCCTTGTGGCGTATAACGCAGAAGAAACTGATAGAACAAAACAAAAAACACTTCTCAACGAAGTAGTAAACCAAGTCATGGCGTTAAGTTATACGCCTCCTTGTATTTCTCTTTCCGAAGAAGATATTTGTGTGGATTCTGCCTTACAAGAAGATGCTTCTCAGGAACCTGTTTCTTACGGACATGTTTCTTCCGTTCAACGTATGCTCTTTTTGTTGAATCGAATTGATGCCTTTTGGCGAGATAAAGATCCTATAGCAAGCCTCAATAAATTCAGAAGCGATATTACAAATCAACTGCATGAGAGATTAGAAAAAGCCTTACCAGAGCATAAAGAAGTTATTGAGAACATAAAGCTTACCCAAATTTGTTCTTTACCTGCTTTGCTAGCGGTTGAAGCCGATCGCTTGTGGGAAGACCCAGAAAAACAAACTGAAATTTTAGAAAAACTTGAAAAGTTCCAACAAATTTTTCCTGAAGACTATTTTGATAATCTCCCTCGTCACTTTGAACAACTCACAAAAGGCCAACGTAAAGATCTCATTACACAAGCATTAGAGTCTTCTCATAGTAAAGAGTTTGAAAAATACCTCTCCTCCTATATCGCAACACATTTGCCTGAAATTGTCATCGGAGGTCCTGTTAATGTTGTATCTCGAGCATGTGGTGAATTTTTAGGTGAACTTAGGGATCTCGTGACATTATACGAAGAAGAATTAAAATTTGGCATCATGACGAGCTTTTATGAACAAATACGCCGGAAACTTATCGCTTTAAGCTCATATCATAGTGTTGAAGATTTTTCTCATTTGTAAAGAAGTTCACATAGTATTCAATACTGCTTAAACTTTTATCAGAGGATTCAAAACACATGTCAGATAATAAAAATGTAGAACCTGTTATTGGTCTCATTGGAGGATCTGGTCTCTATGATATTGAGGGGCTAGAAAATAAAGAGTGGCGCAACGTTGAAACACCTTGGGGTACACCAACTGATGCCTTGTTATTTGGTCACTTAGATGGCGTGCGTTGTGTTTTTCTCCCCCGTCATGGACGCGGGCATCGTGTACCCCCTTCGGCTTTGAATTATCGCGCCCATATTGCAGCTCTTAAAATGTCTGGGGTAACCGATATTATTTCGCTTTCTGCTGTAGGATCCTTAAAAGAAGAGTTACCGCCCGGGCATTTTGTGATTGTCGATCAATTTATTGATCGTACTTGGGGACGAAGCAAAAGTTTTTTCGATACAGGCTGTGTGGCGCATGTGTCTATGGCAGACCCTTTTTGTTCCCGCCTGGGCAATGTGTTAGAAACTGAAGCGCGTAAGCAAAATATCGCTTTAACACGCGGTGGTACTTATCTTGTGATGGAAGGACCGCAATTCTCAACACGCGCAGAAAGTCACCTTTATCGTCAATGGGGGTGTTCGGTTATTGGTATGACCAACATGCCTGAAGCAAGTTTAGCCCGCGAAGCAGAAATGTGTTATGCCACCGTTGCCATGGTCACAGATTATGATTGCTGGCATAATGGACATGATGATGTCAACGCACAAAGTGTTATGCAGATTATGCAAGAAAACACGCTTAAAGCAAAAAATCTTGTGCGAGCGGTTATTCCTGTTCTTGGTCGCCAAAAACGGGCTGTTTGCTCCACAGGGTGTGATCACGCGTTAGACCATGCGCTTGTAACGCCCCCCTCTATGCGTGACCCAGACCTTATGCACAAATTAAAAGTTATTGCAGGGCGTGTTTTATCATAAAATTTATAGGATCAATAAGGGCATTTTATATCGGTATAAGCAAAGTATTGATGTATTTTTCTTTTCTATATTCTTATACCGCTGTTTTTATGCCCTTATTTATTCTTGTAAAAATTTATATAAATTGTAATAATTTTATAGTAAAGTTGAGATAAGTCGTATAGTATACGGTTTTATAGGTATTTTTTTAGGTTTAGATAGGGATCAAAGCTATGTCAAAAGAACTACTTGAAAATTTAACGCAGTCACAACAAGATCGGCTTGCGTTTATTGAGTTCCGTCTCCGCTTTGTTGGCGAAATGCATCGGAAAGATTTGGTCACCCGTTTTGGGATCCAATTTGCCGCAGCCTCTCGCGATTTGTCACTTTACAGAAAGCTTGCGCGTCATAATATTGACTACGACACCAAGAGAAAATCTTACATTTTATCACAAACTTTCCGCCCTCTTTTTAATTTTTCTTCAGATCGAGTGTTGTCATGGCTCGTTAAAGGGTTTGGAAGTCGCAACCCTGCTCTTCTTCAACTTCCCTTAGTGCAACACGAACTTCTTTCACGTCTCACCCTGCCCGATCTTGATGTGCTCGCCTGTGTGACTCGTGCTATTTGCCAAGAATACCCTTTGAGCATTGATTATCATTCTATTTCTAATGGTCGTACGAAGCGGGAAATTGTTCCTTTTGCGCTGATTGATACGGGTTTCCGTTGGCATGTTCGCGCTTTTGATCGCAAATCTGAAGAATTTCGAGATTTTGTCATTACAAGAATTAAAAATCCAGTTGTACTCAACAAAAGTCCGGTCGCTCATCATGAAATGAGTTCTCAAGATGCGCAATGGACTCGGATTGTTGATCTCGAACTCGTTCCCCACCCTGATCAACCGCGCCCTGAAATTACTGAAATGGATTATAATATGTCTAACGGTAAGTTACACATTAAGGTCAGAGCGGCAGTTGTTGGTTATGTTCTGCGGAAATGGAATGTAGATTGTTCGCCCGACCATAACTTACGTGGGCATGAATATCGCCTTTGGTTAAAAGATCCTCTTTCTATTTATGGCGTGCATAATGCATTGTTAGCGCCCGGATATCAAAAACCTACACAACAATCATAAAACACTCATAGAGTGCACAAGTGAAAACACCCTCTTAAAATACTCTCTTAAGAGGTGCGTTCCTTAAAATCCTTTTCTTTTAAGCGTGTGTTTTCAACACACGCTTAAATTATGAGAGGAGTGGTTAAAAAAGGGGCAAAGGGGTGTAGAAACGGAAGAAGTTCACTAAAAATCCTATTATTTTTAGCCTCATAAGGCTTGTTATTATTATAAAATATAGTAGAAAATAGGGGGTGTTTGTTTCGATAAACATTTATCTCGCTCAAAATAAATTATGATCAAACGTTAAATTAAAAGAACAAAAATCTTTGAAAAATGGCTCTATAATCTACGTGATAAAGATGCTCGTGCACGTATTTTTAAACGTTTGAAAAGAACTGTTCTTTTTTGTTTTAAGCGCATGGATTACCCCCGCCCCCTTGAGGCACTTATGAGGCACTTATAGAGATAAGAGATAATTATTGCGCTTATGGGTTCTTTATTATGGCACTTATCCTCTCCTTTATGATATTCTTCATAAAAGGTTTTTGTCTTCCTTCTTCAACGTCTCCAATATCTCTCTGAAATGTCTTTTTTGACCTTTTTATTAACCTCTTCTTAACCTCTTCAACAACTGATCCCCTATGTTCTCGCAAACTTTCAAAAATATTGATAACGCCCTCCGCGAAGAAGCGGGGTGTTCTAGTGAACTTGATTACACTGAGCAATCGTCTTGGATTTTGTTCCTCAAATATCTTGATGATCTTGAAAAAGAGCGCGAAGAAGAAGCCCTTTTACGGGGAGAGCCCTATACCCCCCTCATTGAGGCGCCTTATCGGTGGACTCGGTGGGCAGTACCGAAAAAAGATGATGGGTCGCTCGATCGGGATAAAGCCCTCACAGGCGATGATTTGATTCGCTTTGTGAATGAAGAACTCTTCCCCTATCTCAAAGATTTCAAACACCGCGCGGCGCATGTTGAAACCATTGCCTATAAAATCGGGGAAATTTTTAGCGAAATTAAAAACAAATTTAACAGCGGTTATAGTTTGCGTGATGTCCTCGAACTCACCGATACGCTGTCTTTTGGGAGTCAAGAACAAAAGCACGAGCTTTCTGTGCTGTATGAAGATAAAATTAAACGCATGGGTAATGCTGGGCGTAATGGTGGAGAATATTACACGCCGCGCCCGTTAATTCGCGCCATGATTGCCTTGATGGCGCCCAAAATTGGCGAAACCATTTATGACGGCGCTGTAGGCTCTGCGGGGTTTTTGTGTGAGGCGTTTCGCACGCTTCGCCCCCAAGCACAAACCACGTCAGACCTTGAAACCCTACAACAAAAAACTTTTTACGGCGTGGAAAAAAAATCCCTCGCCTATATTATCGCTACAATGAATATGATCCTCCATGGGGTTGACGCGCCTTGTTTACGGCATGATAACACGCTTGCGCGTGCTCTTGCCGATATTCAACCCAGCGACCAAGTGGATATTATTCTCGCCAACCCGCCTTTTGGGGGTAAAGAACGCGCCGAAATTCAACATAATTTCCCTATTCGGACCAGTGAGACAGCGTATCTCTTTTTACAGCATTTTATGAAAATGCTAAAGCCGGGCGGCAGAGCGGCGATTGTTATTAAAAACACCTTTCTCTCTAATGGTGACGCGACCGCACTTCGCAAAGATCTTTTAGAAAGTTGCAACCTGCATACTATTCTTGATTGCCCGCAAGGGACTTTTTTAGGCGCAGGCGTTAAAACGGTGTTGCTCTTTTTTGAAAAAGGTGCACCCACGCAAGAGATTTGGTTTTATCAACTCACCCCTGATCGCACGTTGGGCAAAACAAGTGCTTTGACCGACGCCGATTTTGAAGAGTTTTTACACCTTGCCCCGCAACGTGCACACACGCCCAAAAGTTGGACGCTTGCCGTTCAGGATTTAGGCGATACTTGTGATCTCTCGGTCAAAAACCCCAACCAACAGCATAAGGAGGAAAAACCCCTCTGCGTAGAAGAAGTGATTCATGAGCTTGTGGCTCTCGACCAAAAAAGCACGGCTCTTTTACAGCGTTTGCAGGATATGTTATGAGCTCGTGTAACACAGACACCACAGAGTGGGAAACAAGACCGCTCGGAGAGGTTTTTGCTGTGCGACAAGGTTTCGACCCTGCAAAAATAGCGGCGTATTGGGAAAATGGTACAATTCCTTTCGTCAAAATGGAAGATGTTCGTCAATACGGGCGAAAGTTAGACAAGTCTCATTACTATGTAACAGAAGCCGCCGTAAAAGGCGGACGCGTTTTCCCTGCCAACTCTTTTATTATATCAACAAGCGCAACCATAGGCGAACACGCCTTTGTAAAAGTACCTTTTATAACAAATCGGCGCTTTACGGGTCTTTCTCTTAAACCAGAATTTGAGGGGCGGTTAGACCGCGACTTTATCTTTTTTTATCTCTATGTGTTAGGGAATTGGTGCCGTCAAAATGTTAATGTCGGCACTTTTGCTCAAGTGCGTATGGGGCTTTTTCGGCAATTCCCTTTTCCTATTCCCCCACTTCCCGAACAGCAGAAATTAGCCACTTTTCTTGATGAAGCCTTTGCGCTGATTGATGACCTTATAGACAACGCGCAACGCCATCTCGAGCTAGCACACTTATTACAACAACGACAGCTTGAGGCATCTTTTGAAAAGTTATGGCAAACAAAACCTATCCACTTTCTCGCCGACGTCTGTGTGATTGAAAGAGGCAGCTCACCAAGACCGATAAAAAACTTTCTCACAACAAAAGCCGACGGGGTAAATTGGGTCAAAATTGGCGATGTATCTGAAAGAGAAAAATTTGTTACACAAACAAAAGAAAAAATAACCCAAGTAGGGTCTCTTAAATCCCGCCGCGTTTATCCGGGCGATCTTATTTTAACAAATTCCATGTCCTACGGGCGCCCATATATCATGAAAATTGAGGGGTGTGTTCATGATGGCTGGTTTGTTTTAAGACCAAAAAAGGGAATTTATACTGATTATTTTTACTATGTTTTATCCTCCCCTCAAATTCAAAAACAATTTGGAAATCTAGCTTCCGGGGCTATTGTTTTGAATATTAGAAGCGAACTTGTCAAAAAGGCTTCTTTTCCTATTCCCCCATATGATGAACAGGTCAAACTAGCGCAACAATTTGAGACTATTACAGCAGTAGCAAATGACCTTTGCGATACCTATCAAGAAAAACTCAACACCGTCAAACACCTTAAAACCGCCCTCCTCGCCAAAGTTTTTCATGAAACCCCTTTAACGGCACCCCCTCACAGCACGCCCGATAAAGAGAGTATCCCCAAAGATCATACACCGAAAGAGAACACAGCATGACATCGCCACACCGTGTAACCCCTCTGAATGAACTCGACACCCGAGCCGAACTCATTGACCCCGCCCTTGCTTCTGCCGGCTGGGGACAGGGAGAGTCTCACATAAAGCGAGAATATGCGATTACAGCCGGCAGGCTAATAGGCAACGGCAAACGGCAAAAACCCTATAAAGCCGATTATGTCCTTTTTTATCGCGGGCAGGCGCTCGCCGTTGTTGAAGCCAAACGCGCCACGCTCTCTACCGCTGAAGGCGTTTCACAAGCCAAAATATACGCCAAGAAATTAGACGTACGCTTTACCTATGCCACCAACGGGCGCAGTATTTACGCCATAGACATGCTCACAGGGCAAGAGGGTGAAATCTCACACTTCCCTACGCCGCAAGAGCTTTGGGCACGGCGTTTTGCTAATGATAGCCCCGATGAAGCCGCGTGGCGTGATCGTTTTTCACGTGTTCCCTACGAAGAAAAAGGCGGCACATGGTCGGCGCGGTATTATCAAGATATTGCAATTCGCCGCGTTTTAGACGCCATCGCCGCAGGGCAAAAACGGATCCTTCTCACCCTTGCAACAGGCACAGGAAAAACCTTTATTGCGTTTCAAATTGCTTGGAAACTCTTTCAAAGCCGCTGGAATAATAAAAATAATACGGGAAACCCTGATCGTCGCCCACGTATTCTCTTTTTAGCCGATCGGAATATTTTAGCCGATCAAGCCTTTAACGCTTTTTCCCCCTTTGGAGAGGCATGTATACGCATTGATCCAGAACGTCTGAAAAAAACGGGTAAAATGCCCCATAATGCCGCCGTGTTTTTTACAATTTTCCAAACTTTTATGGTTGAAGAAAAATCCTCCGAAAAAATACCCGAGACAACACCGGAGAAAATACCCGAAAAAACGCCTCAAAAAACAGACACCACAGACCAGCATCATAAAGATACCCCCAACGCGTCGCGTTTTCACTTTTATGATTACGCGCCCGATTTTTTTGATTTTATTATTATTGATGAATGCCATCGCGGCGGGGCACGAGAAGAAAGCACATGGCGGGGTATTTTAGAGTATTTTGCCCCTGCAGTACAACTTGGGCTAACAGCAACGCCTAAACGTGCCGACAATGCCGATACTTACGCCTATTTTGGCGAACCTGTTTATCGTTATTCCCTCCGTGATGGGATTGACGACGGGTATTTAACGCCGTTCAAAGTGCGCCAAATAGCAACAACGCTTGATGAGTATGTTTACACCTCTGATGATTTTGTTCTTGAAGGCGACGTTGAACAAGGGCGGCGTTATACTGAATCGGATTTTAATCGGGATATTCAAATTTTAGAGCGGGAAAAATACCGCGTTCAGCTTTTTATGAACGAAATAGCGCCGTATGAAAAAACCATTGTTTTTTGTGCAACCCAAGAGCACGCTGCCCTCATACGCGACCTGATTAACCAAAGGAAAAGTGACCAGAACATCAGCACAAATCCCGATTATTGTGTGCGCGTCACCGCAGCAGACAACAAAGCGGGAGAAGATTTCTTAAAACAATTTCAAGATAATGAAAAAACCATTCCCGCAATTTTAACCACATCACAAAAACTCTCAACAGGTGTTGATGCCCGTAATCTCCGGAATATTGTGTTGCTCCGCCCTGTAGGGTCTATGATTGAATTTAAGCAAATTGTCGGGCGCGGTACGCGTCTTTATGAAGGGAAAGACTATTTTACGATTTATGATTTTGTTAAAGCCTATGAACATTTTAATGACCCCGAATGGGACGGCGACCCCCTAAAGCCAGAAACGCCCGAACCCCCAAAACCTTCAGAACCCAAACCGCCGAAAGATGGCAAGCCTAAAAATCCAGAAGAGCCAGAAGAACCGTCCGAACCCAAACAAATCCTGAAAATTAAACTCGCTGACGGAAAAGAGCGCAGGCTTCAACATATGAGCGCTACCATGTTTTATAGCCCAGAAGGGCGCCCACTTTCTGCGCAAGAATTTATTGAACGCCTTTATGGGGAGCTTCCACGTTTATTCAAAGATGAGGACGAGCTCCGCAGGCTTTGGGGCAATCCAGAAACACGCCGCACGCTTTTAACGGCGTTAGAGGAGCGCGGTTTTGGAAAAGAGGCGCTCAAAGATATTCGCGCTATGGTGGCAAATGATAAAAGTGATTTGTTTGATGTGCTCGCTTACATCGCTTTTGCCCGCCCGACTATGACCCGCCAAGAACGCGCCGACGCGCAAAAAGAACATATTCTCGCCGCGTGTGATGATAAATTACGTAGTTTTATTGATTTTGTGCTCGGGCAGTATGTGACCTGTGGTATTGAAGAACTCGATCAAAACAAACTCCCAGACCTCCTCCGCCTCAAATATGGCGGTATTCCCGACGCCACACGTCAACTCAATGCCCCTATTCTCTCCATTCAACACGCTTTTACACAGTTCCAACCCCTCCTTTTTAAGGCGTCAGAGGAAACTTCAGAAAGAGCACATGTTGTGTAGGGGGTAGTGCCTAGAAAACTTTTTTTATCTAAAAAACTTTTTTTATTAAAATAGAGCTTTATGCTTTCTTTTTTATCGTTTTATTTTTCGTAAGAGCCTCTTTGAAGCACGCATCAACTTGCTCGACCAACGCGCGGGCACTGGCTTCATCACGAGGGGCGGGAAAGCGCGGTCCAAGACTTATACGATAGGCAATCGGTAACGGGGGTATTTTATAATAACGCCACCCTTGCGATAAGTATGGGTTAGTTGTTTCTATCAAAACCACTTGAATAGGGGCGCCCGTGCATTGGGCAATCGCGGCAAAACCCGTTTGTAACGGGTTCGGCGAAGCCCCGGCATAGGCGCGTGTTCCTTCTGGAAAAAGAAGCACTTGCCCCCCAGCTTTCAAATGAGCACTCGCTGGACCGAGCACACGTAACAGCGTATCATGACGAATATACCCCGCCGTTTGAAGGGTACTCCCTAAAATAGGACGTTCCCAAATAGACGCTTTTGTAACACACACAACACGAGGCAATAGGGAGGCTAAAATCAAACTATCCAAACGCGAGGGATGATTGGCAATAAGAATCACGGATTTTTCCCCACGCAAGGCATGTAAAGCCTGTGCGTCGCACGCCAAAATCCCCGCTTTGTGCAAATACCACACACTAAAACGTGATAACAGATGTAGCCAACGCCGCCCTATTTGTTGACGCCGTTCCCCTTCGGTCCAACAACGCCGTATCACCCATGACCCTATGTCTAAAGAAAGAAAAATCCCCCCCATAACCACAAGAGAACCATAAAAACGGACCGCTTTACCGAGAAAAGATTCTTTAACGTTCACGTGTCCCATTTGACTATGCCCCCCTGTTTATAATGTCTACTTATAATGTTTATTGATGACGTTTATACGCTTTTTTTAATGCGCTTCTGCCCAATTTTGACCAATCCCCGTTTCCACCACTAACGGAACACGTAATTGAGCCGCTGATTCCATAACACGACGCACCTCAACAGCAACAGCTTCGGACTCGACTTCGTCGGCTTCAAAAAGGAGTTCATCATGGACTTGTAATAACATATGTGCCGAATGTAACCCTGCGACCCGTAAAGCAGCAGGCAAACGCACCATAGCCCGTTTAATAATATCTGCCGCCCCGCCTTGTAAGGGCGCGTTAATGGCTTGCCGTTCGGCATAGTGACGACGCGCGGCGTGTTTGTCGGTAATCCCCGGCACATAACAACGTCGTCCAAAAAGAGTAAGAACATAGCCTTTTTGGCGGGCTTCCTCTTTTGTGTGCTCCATATAGTCTCGTATACCCGGGTAACGGGCAAAATAAGTCTCTATATAAGTTTTTGCCTCGCTCGCAGAAATACCTAATTGACGCGCAAGCCCAAAAGCAGAAATGCCGTAAATAATCCCAAAATTAATGGCTTTTGCACGCCTGCGAATCAACGGATCCATATTTTCTAATGGAATACCAAACACTTCTGACGCTGTACGGGTATGAATATCTTGCCCCTCTGCAAATGCCTCTCGCAAAGCGGGAATATCTGCCGCATGAGCTAGTAAACGTAATTCAATTTGAGAATAATCAGCTGAAATCAATCTACGCCCTCGCGGGGCTATAAAAGCCCGCCGAATACGTGTACCCTCTTCGGTACGAATAGGAATATTTTGAAGGTTCGGATCGAAAGAAGAAAGCCGCCCTGTTGTTGTCCCCGCCATTTGAAAAGACGTATGCACACGGCTTTTAATGCTCGCTTGGCGTAACAGTGCATCCGTATAAGTGCTTTTAAGTTTGGCTAATTGCCGCCACTCTAACACACGCACGGGTAACAAATGCCCTTGATCCGCCAAGCTCTGCAAAATCTCTGAATCCGTACTCCAAGCGCCTTTTCGTCCTTTACGCCCACCTGTCAGCCCCATTTCATCAAATAAAATTTCCCCAAGCTGTTTTGGAGAGCCAATCGAAAAATCACGTCCGGCGAGTTGGTAAATTTCCTGTTCTAAACCATGCATACGCTTTTCAAAATCTTCTGAAAGGCGGCTTAGTTCGCCCAAATCAACAGCAATCCCCACTTGTTCCATATCTGCCAAAATAGGCATAAGCGGGCGCTCAATATATTCATAAAGAGCAAGCGCCTGACGCACACGCAATTCAGGGCGCAAGACATGCCACAAACGTACTGTGACATCGACATCTTCTGCGGCATATTCTGTTGCTTTTTCTATAGAAACCTGCGCAAAAGGAATACGCGCCCGCCCTGTGCCTGTCACATCGTCGTATGAGATGGGCGTATGTGCTAAATAACGTTCCGACAACTCATCCATACTTTGCCCATGCAAGCCAGCAGATTGGCTGTAAGAAATGAGCATTGTATCGTCTATCGGGGTTATGCCTTGAAGAGGAATTTGTAAGAAAGAGTAGGCTGTTTTTAACACGAGAAGATCAAATTTCGCGTTATGAAAAATTTTCAAAACAGACGTATTTTCAAGGAGCGGCTTTAATATGTGAAGCGCTTTTGAGGCTTCAAGCTGCGCGCCCGTGGGTTTTTCTAAAGTGTTTTCATGCCGTAAAGGGACATAACACGCTTTTCCCGGTACATAAGCTAATGAAAACCCTAAAAGAGTCGCTTTTAAGGGGTCTAATCCGTTTGTTTCTGTATCAACAGCACAAATCCCTTTTTGAGCGGCTTTATCAACCCATATTTGCAAAGCCTCTGCAGTGCGAATGGTTTCATAAGGACCATAAGGCGCACGCACATAATGGGGCAAAATAGAGAGACGCGCGTTCTCACTGTTTAATGCATGTTCGTGAGGATTATCAGAAGAAGTCTGGGCTTGACGTTCTGCCTGTTCCCCCATGTGTATTTGATTTTTTTGCAGTTGATTTTGATGACGTGTTAAACGCGCTATAACAGAACGAAACCCCATCCGCTCAAGCCATGGAATCAAAATTTGTTGTTGAGGAGAAACAAACGCTAAATCAGCAATCGGTACAGGAAGCGGAACATGACGCTCTAACGTGACAAGGCGCAACGAAACCCGTGCGTCCTCAGCATGTTCTTGCAATACAGTACGGCGTTTTGAGGGTTTCATTGTTGCCGTTGCGGCAAGCACACGCTCAAGTGTACCATATTCTGTAATCAGTGCGGCGGCTGTTTTAGGACCAATTCCAGGCACACCGGGCACATTATCGCTTGAATCTCCCATTAAGGCTTGTACCTCAGCCACTTTTTCAGGGGGAACACCGAATTTTGCTTCGACTTCGGCAAGTCCGATCATTTTTTGCTTAATCGGGTCGTGCATATGCACTTTTGCCCCGACAAGTTGCATTAAATCTTTATCAGAAGAAACGATGGTACACGTTCCCCCCAAATCTTGGATTTTTGTTGCATACGAAGCAATCAGATCATCTGCTTCCCAACCGGGCAGCTCAATACCTTGTAGACCAAAAGCCTGTGTTGCCTCACGGATAAGGCTAAATTGTGGGCGTAATTCCTCTGGCACATCAGGACGATGCGCCTTATAAAGGGGGTATAATTGTGTACGAAAAGTTTGCCGACTAGCATCAAACACCACAGCAAGATGTGTCCCCGCCATCTCTTGTATCAAGCGAACAAGCATGGTCGTAAACCCATACACTGCGTTCACAGGCACACCCTCTGGATTTGTCATCGGAGGAAGTGCATGAAAGGCGCGAAAAATAAAACCGCTACCGTCTACGAGTATTAAATGCGGGGTATGATCCGTCATCATCAAGCGTCATACGCTTACTGAATCACTTTAACCCATCCATGCGGATCAGGCGCACGACCAAATTGAATATCACACAGGCTTTGACGTAAAAGACTCGTCACAGGACCTACTGTCTGCCCATCACCGATGACACACGTGCCCGCACTGCTCTTAAAAGAACCTATCGGCGTTACAACCGCTGCTGTGCCACAGGCAAAAACTTCTTTCAAGCGTCCGCTTTGAACGTCGTGATACAATTGATCAATGGCATAAGGCGCCTCAGAAACCGTTAGCCCTTTATCGCGGGCTAAGGTGAGTAAAGAGTCACGCGTAATTCCATGTAAAATGGTGCCATCTGTTAAAGGCGGGGTTTGTAGGGTCCCATCATCAAACACCATCATCACATTCATACCGCCCATTTCTTCGATCCAACGGCGTTCTACCGCATCAAGAAATAACACCTGATGGCAGCCGTTCGCTTTACCTTCCATTTGGGCGATAAGGCTTGCGGCATAATTGCCTCCACATTTGGCGATCCCTGTCCCTCCGCGTGAGGTGCGCGCAAAATTTTTCTCAACCCAAACAGAAACAACCCCAGACTCTGCTGAAAAATAATCTCCCACAGCGCAAGCAATCACAATAAATTCAAACGTCGAAGAGGGACGAACGCCCAAAGCCGCCTCTGTAGCAATCATAAACGGGCGGAGGTATAACGCACCGACTTCTTGTGGCGGAATCCATGCTTCATCGACACGCACGATCTGCGAAATCGCCTCTATAAAAAGTTCTTCAGGCAAATCAGCCATCGCCAAACGTTCAGCCGATTTCCGAAACCGATAGGCATTCGCCTCAGGACGGAACAAAAGAAGACGCCCATCCTCTGCCCGATAGGCTTTCAGCCCTTCAAAAATTTCCTGCCCATAATGGAAAACCAAAGCCGAAGGCTCTAACACCAAAGGTTGATAGGGCACAATTCTTGCCGAATGCCAGCCCTTCCCCGCTGTATAGGTGACAAACACCATATGATCCGTAAATGTGCTACCAAACCCGGGGTTTTGCAAAGCGCGTTCCCGATCAGCCGCAGAAGTTTTTGTGTTATGAGTCACCGTAAAATGGGTATGGGATTTATGAGCTGTCATACGAGAACTCTCCTATTATCAAAAAATCTCTTAAACTTTTTTACCTGTTAAGAGCGACAAAAAACAAAGGTTTATTTTTATTTCTTTATGATTTCTTTTTTCTATTTTTTTGTTTTTTGAGACGATTCTTTTCAAAATATTTTTCAATAGCCGTATTAAAATACGTCAATAGCGCCTGCCCGTCTTCTGTTTGTTCAAATTCTGTATCAGACAGTTTTTGAACAACCCCCATCAGTTCAAATCGGCTCGCCGTTGGCATCACATGCGCCAAGCGGATAATGGCTTCCATTCTTAGCCGTGTTTGTTCCTCATTGTTGGTTTTTTCTGTTTGCGTTGTAGATAACGCGCTTTCTGTCATGTTATTTTCCCGTTGTCGTGCATACGTGGTAAAACTATAAAACTATTTGAGACAATAACAAGCCCCCTTTATATCCTCATGACAGATTTTCAAACCTTCCAAACAATTGTTACCGCCCAACATGTGGGGGTGCGCGTGGATCGTTATTTGGCTGAAACATGCCCAAACTTATCCCGCGCTCGTATTCAAGGGCTTATTGAGGCGGGGCATCTCCTTTGTCAGGGGCAGCCGCTTTGCACAGCTTCAACCCCTGTACGTGAAGGCATGGTCTTAACACTGACACTCCCGCCTGATCCACCCACGCACCCCCAAGGTGAACAAAATATCCATTTCTCTATTTTATATGAAGATAACGCCCTGATTGTTCTCGATAAACCGCCCGGCTTGGTGGTTCACCCTGCCCCGGGCAACGAAACAGGTACTTTAGTCAACGGACTTATTGCCCATTGTGGCGCGGATTTTGTTGGTATGAATAATAACCGTCCGGGTATTGTTCATCGCCTCGATAAAGATACGTCAGGGGTGATGGTTGTGGCTAAAACAGAAAAAGCCTATCTTGCCCTGTCAAAAGATTTTGCTTCCCGCCATATTGATCGCGTTTATCGTGCGCTTTGTTGGGGCATCCCATCCCCCGCAATAGGCAGTTTTGAAGGATCTATTGGGCGTGATAAACGCGATCGTAAACGTATGGCGATGACAGAACATCGGGGAAAATGGGCGCTGACACATTATAAAACACTTCAAGTCTTAAGCGGACAAATTGCTTTTGTAGAGTGCCGATTAGCCACAGGAAGAACGCATCAAATTCGGGTACATTTTTCGGCACATGGTCACCCTTTGGTTGGAGATCCGCTTTATCTACGACGTATTCCTGCTGTAGCGCGCCATTTACCCGATACACAACGCACAGCCGCGCTTGATTTCCCACGCCAAGCTCTTCACGCCACACGGCTCGGGTTTACACACCCCGACACGGGGGAAATGCTCACGTTTGAAACCCCTCTCCCACACGATATGAAGAATTTACTCAAAGTATTACAATAAAATTAAAGTAAAATATTTTTGTCGTTTTAATTTCGTTTTTATTTTCTTTCTTTATATTTATTTAATAGGGGTCATAGCTTCGTTCAATTTTGGTAGTGTAGAAAAAGAACGCCGCCACAAGTCTCATTTTTAATACAATGAGCATTTTTCTTATAGTCTGACTCTGCTTCCCCTGTATAAATACGCTTTATTTTTTTAGCAATTAACTCTCTAATACTATGATAAAAGAGCATATTCCCGACAAAATATTTTTTATATTCTGCTTCATAGGCTATACTAACAAAATAAGCATCAGAAGAATTTGGCATAATGCTATAAAACGTCATCGCCGCCAATTTCCCATTCAAATACATAACCCAAGCATCACTTATAGAAGAATAAACAGGAAGTACCCAAGAAGCTGTTAAGATAACATTATTTTCAACACCATATTGCTCTGATTTTCTTTCTATCAACCTACCTATTAACTCTGTAGATATTTCCTCTTTCTCTAAATGTTTTATTTCACAACAATAATCTTCATTTAATTGTCTCACCTCTCTTCTTCTGTTATATCTCGTTTTACGTGAAAATCGTTGTAAAAACTCTTCATAAGAATTAGGTAATTCTAATAACCAATGTGTCGTCTTACACAATTTTGGATAAATATTTAAAGACTGCCCAAATGTAAATCGAAAAACGTTCATTACTTGATTTAGAAAAATAATAGCTGCATCTAAAACCCTTTTCTCTATCTCCATCATATAAAGACCTAAGTGACATATTCCGTTGTTATCTACCCTAAAAGCAATATATTTTCTTTCATTTGATTGATAGGTGATTTGTAAGACTTGAAAATGACCACTCCCCTCCCATAGATCAAAACGATTTTGAATAATATTAGGATTTACACACTGAATTTTCTTATATTTCTCAGACTCTTCAACAATAGCAATGTCTCTCAGTAATTCTGATAAAGGTAACTCATCATCATTGTTGCTCATTTTCTAACTTTCATACCTCAGCATCTAAGTGCATCAAATGATTTGTGGTGATAATGCAACAAGTCACAAAAACGGTACCCAAAAGCACCGCCGTCAATCACCAAACATTTATCATGTTGCGCGACACAATTTTCAACAGTCGCTTCCATGGCCCCCGTTCCCGATGACACCAAATAGATCAACGATTCAGGAAGGCTGTTACCCAAAAATTTTGATAATTTTTGTAAAGACTCTTTAACAACGGTAGCGTATTCATCTGTTCTAAAATATACAAAAGGTTTTAGCCTCACCTCCTTTGTGCTCGGATAAAATTCAACTGGTCCGATGGTAAAAAGTTTCATGTTGTTAATTCATCTTTAATATGTTGGAGAATAAAGTCTGATACATGAGGATAATTGACCATAATTTCCTCTTGTGCGAATTTTATTCTCTGTTCTTTAAGAGGATCATTTCCCTTTAAGACAACCTCTTCAATAAAGTTTATAATGTCTTGTTCATTAAAAGCCTGATAATAATGCTCTAAACATTTTTGTCCGATTGGAGCAAAAACTTCTTTAATAGATTCTTTATTTCTAAGGAGATACAAAGGAGGGTGTCCCGTATATAAATACTCCATGATAAAAGAAGCACAATCATGGATAATGGCATCAGAATTGACAAATGTTTCAAAATAATCACCACCCTCTTGATACTCAACATTAGGAAAAGAGGACATCTTTTTTATGTAATCGTCGACCCTCTCTTTTCCCCACCCTATGACACCAGTTTCTCCCCGTAACACTATACCTGATAATATAATAAATAATGTAGGATGAGGTCTGAAAACAAAATCAATTTGAGGATATTTTTGAGGAAGTTCTAAGAAGAGGTCAGAATATGTTAAAAAATTCGATAGTGGAAGAGAAGACGTATCATCTATATCAACTGTATGATGTGGTGCAAGAATAATTTTTTTTCGATCTGATTTCTTTCTTTTGATGAGAGCCAAACCGTCCATTTTACAATGACCCGATAAAATAACATTTTCACCTTTCAAAGGTGCATATTTACAAAAATCATCAAAATTATCTTTTGTTCCTACAAAAACTTTCCAACAAAGATTGACCAACGTTGAACATATAATAGCCTTTACCGCATAATGAGAATCAGGCATCGTACCGTAATTGATATATATCGGCAAAATCTGCTTTTTGGCATAATATAGGATCGTATATTCTACGTACGTCTCGTTAACATATGGGTTTTCAAAAACAGCAATATCAACATCTGAAGAAACATCTATAAAGCTTTTTCGCGCATCACAGTAACTATTAAAAACGTAATCACTACCGTATAAATTTACTAATCTTGTATAACTCTCTTTAAGTTGGTAAATTTTTTGTTCCCCCCCCCCATATTATTAGTGGAACCACAACAATAAGTGGTTCAAAAAGATCATCCTTGAGCATTTTTTCAAACAAAGGCTTCGCGGCAAACTTGCAATCCAAGGAGACAAAAAATACGACTTTGATTTTCTGCGTATTTGATAAATCATTATTTTGAGAGAGTCTCTCTTTTAAGACTTTAACTTGTAATTTATAGAGTTTTTGAAATAATTGGACATATTCCGTAACAAGAGTTTCTGAAGAGGGCATAGTATTCTCACTAACATGAATCATAAATCTAGCCTTTGTAAACTATTAAGCCCATTTTCTGACAATTCAACACTTTCTCATGTTATTCTAAAAACAAAAACATCATTTAGGAGGCAAAACAAATGTACTTATGTGATAAAATAATGTTAATACATCAGACGTCATTTTTTAACTTTTTTTCAGAGATTAAGATTTTTGTAAAGTAGGAGAACTCTCTGCATGGTATCGTCCGCTATAGCGACCACTTCTGAGGACAGTCTTTCTCGTTACTTTCGGCAAATGCGCAAATACCCTGTTCTTACGCAAGAAGAAGAACTCACCCTTTCGCGTTTATGGCGCGATACAGGTAATATTGAGGCTGCCCATAAACTTGTTACTTCTCACCTACGCCTTGTTGTTAAAATCGCTATGGGGTACCGCGGTTATGGCTTGCCTATGAACGAACTTGTAAGCGAAGGCACTGTTGGCATGATGCAGGCTGTACGGCGCTTTGATCCCGATAAAGGATTCCGTCTCGCTACGTATGCCATGTGGTGGATTCGTGCAGCGATCCAAGAATATATTTTGCATAATTGGTCGTTGGTTAAAATGGGAACAACAGTCGCACAAAAAAAGCTATTTTTTAATTTACGCCAACTTAAAGGAGAAATGCAGGCCATTGATGAAGGAGATCTCTCTCCCGAACAAATCAATAAAATTGCGACACGTTTAAGCGTGCCAGAGCAAGATGTTATTGATATGAACCGTCGCCTTGCCGCACCAGACCACAGCCTTAATACACCAGTCTATACCGAACATGACCACGAATGGCAAGATCGCCTTGTTGATGAGCAACGCAACCAAGAAGAACATCTCGCCGAAAATGAGGAAATTTCTGATCGTAAAGCCATGCTTAAAACGGCTTTAGCCCAACTTACCCCACGAGAACACGATATTTTTATACAACGTCGCCTTAAAGAAGAGCCTGTGACTTTAGAAGATTTGGCACATAAATACGGCATTTCACGCGAACGCGTACGTCAAATTGAAGCCCGTGCCTTTGAAAAAGTACAAGAAACGATAGCACAAGAAACTAAAGAGTCGTTATAGGCTTACACCTATTTTAGGCATAAGCAACATCTTGGATAAAAAAAGTCACATCTGTACGATCATTCCAATTTTCAGCACGCAAATAGCCGGCTACATGAAGAAGGGGACGTGTTGTGTCTTCGAGTATTTGAGCCAAAGGGGTCTCGTCAGCCCGAAAAAGAAGGGTTTTTAGCCGCCCGCCATTTTCATCTTGTAAAAAAACGCGTAACGTGCGACTTTCTCGCCCTATTCTCTCAGATCGTAAAACGGTTACCGATGAAAGAGCAACGAGAGGTTCTGGATTACTTGCGCCAAAAGGTGCCATAATTGTCATTTGTTGGGCAAATTCAATTGTTGCCCCCGCAACACACAATACAGCATCAATACAAAGATCCGCCGTATCAGGAAGCTGTGCCGCTTGAGGGCAATAAGCATCAAGAAAATCTTGTAACGCGGCTAATTTTTCTTTTTCAAAAGAAAACCCCGCTGCCATAGCATGCCCGCCCCCTGTTTTCAATAAACCGGCTTGCCGTGCGGCAATAATAGCACTACCGAGATCCACTCCTACAACAGAACGTCCAGATCCTTTAATGAGGCCATCATCTTGTTCGGCACCTACAAGAGTCGGACGGTTAAAATGTTCTTTAATCCGCCCCGCAACAATGCCGACAACCCCTATAGACCATTCTTTACCACTGAGTACAAGAACCCCTCGCCCAGCCTTCTTTTGTTCTGCCGCATAGGACATAGCCTGCTCTAAAATAGCAGTTTCTACGCTTTGTCGACGTCGATTGACAGCATCAAGTTTTAACGCGATTTGTTGGGCTAAAGGCTCATCTTGACAGCGTAACAAATCAAGCCCTAACGTTGCCTCAGCAATCCGCCCGCCGGCGTTAATACGCGGTCCTAATACAAACCCACAAGAAAACGCATCAGGCGCTTTTGTGATGCCCGCTGTTTCCATAAGAACAGAAAGCCCCAAACGATGACGTAACGCCATGATTTTAAGACCTTGCGTCACAAAAGCTCGATTAAGCCCTTGTAAAGGCATAACGTCGCATATCGTTGCCAAAGCCACTAAATCCAATTGACGCATTAAATCGGGTTCGGAATGCGTTGAAAACCACCCTGCCTGACGAAGCACACGACGTAATGCAACCATCGTAACAAAAGTAAGAGCCGCCGCACAAAGAGAAGACAAGCCAGAAGTGCACTCAGGTCTATTCGGGTTGACAACCGCGGTAATCGCGGGCAGTCCATCTTCCGATTTATGGTGATCAATAACAATAATATCAGCATGATTGGCCACAGGATTTAGCACATCTGCCGCAGCCGTACCGCAATCGACACAAATCAGCAAAGAGGCACTTTGTGCTATAAGCTTTTCAAGGGCTGCCCGATTAGGGCCATACCCCTCCGCAATACGATCGGGAATATAGGTCAGAACAGTACAGCCTAAACTTTCCAAAACATCGGCAAGAATTACGCTAGCACACGTTCCATCAACATCATAATCACCAAAAACCCCAACAATTTCCCCATTTTGCACAGCGCGTGCTATACGCAAAGCCGCTTTGTCCATATCCATAAGACATGAGGGATCTGGCAGAAGATTTTGTAACTTAGGTTCTAAGTAATCTTGCGCCCGATCAGGTGCAACACCACGCAACACCATCATACGGGCAACCATACGCGATAAACCATAGTGTTGGGCGAATATCTCGGCTGTACGATCGGCTTGCGGATAGTCCACAGCCCCCCGTACCACCCAACGCCTGTTACTTACACTTGAGGTCACCCCCAACACAACAGAGGTCTCTCTATTCTGAGAAAGGGTCGCGTCCACTTAATAAGGCTCTATTGAGAACATTACTCTTAGCACTGGTGATAGGTCTCAATAAAACGTATAATACCTGAGTGAGACCCTGAAGAGGCACACATAACTAATGAATGGGTTATAGCCTGAGAATGCCCTTTATGATAAGACACACCCCGTAAAAGAGCCCCCGTTGTTACACCCGTTGCTGAAAACAACACAGAACCTGCCGCCATATCATGTAACCCTAATTTACGACTAGGATCTTGCCCCGGATTCATCGCCTGAGCGCGTTGGCGTTGCATCTCATTTTCAAACAACAAACGTCCTTGCATTTGTCCCCCAAGACAGCGTATAGCCGCAGCGGTCAAAACACCTTCTGGCGCGCCCCCTGATCCAACATAAATATCAACGTCACTTGTTGTGAGACTAGCTGCCATGCCACCTGCCACATCACCGTCCGTCAGTAATTGCACGCGTGCACCAACAGCCCGCGCCCGCGCTATAAGATCTTGATGCCGTTCACGTTCAAGCGTGCATAACACCAAATCTTGCACGGGTTTTCTTTTAGCCTGTGCTAAATTTTTAAGATTGTTTTCAATTGAGGCATCAAGATCAACAACCCCTTCTGGCAAACCCGTCCCCACAACAATTTTATCCATATAAATATCGGGAGCATGTAAAAGTTTGCCACGCTCGGCTAGGGCTAGCACTGTAATTGCATTAGGCATGGCCTTAGCGCAAAGCGTCGTCCCCTCTAATGGATCAACAGCAATATCCATGGGTACCCCGCCGCACCCCACTTTTTCCCCCACATAAAGCATAGGGGCTTCATCCATTTCACCCTCACCAATGACAACCACCCCGTCAATAGCGAGATTATCAAAAGCCTTACGCATTGCCTCTACTGCTGCCCCATCGGCATCGTTTTTACAGCCACGACCAACCCATTGGGCTGAGGCTAAAGCCGCCGCTTCTGTAACACGAACAAGATCAAAGGCAATAGTGTTTTCTACAAAAGAAGTAGAGTGAGAAGAAACAGACATGAGAACAGCTTTCCTGATGGGTTCTTAAAAAATGTTTAGGTCGTTTCAATACGAATCATAACAGGAGTATCGGCAACAACGCTCAAAGCTCCAATTTGGTTAATAGCGGTCTGCATCGCCGCTTCTGATGTGCGATGGGTCACTAAAACAAGCGGCACACATGAAACAACTTCTTTTTCTGCTGGATATTGCAACATACTCTGCAACGAGATACCACAATCACGCAAAATAGCCGTAATATCAGCTATAACACCGGGACGATCTTCTACTTGTAAACGCAAATAGAATGCGGACTCCCCTGTTGAAATAGAACAGGCACGCACAGGTTTTGGTACTTCAGAGTGTACCCCCCATAATGTCATAGCATGACCGCGCGCAATATCCACAAGATCAGCCGCAATAGCACTCGCCGTAGGTCCTGCCCCTGCGCCACGCCCTTCTATCATCATACGACCAACAAATTCACCTTCTGCAACAACAGCATTAAAAACGCCATCAACTTGTGCAATTGGTGCGTATTGTGGCACAAGGCAAGGCGTTACACGGGCTTGAATCCCCACATGGATTTTACTAGCTATCCCCAATAATTTAATACGATACCCAAGACGTTGCGCAAAAATATGATCTTGTGCCGCAATATGGCGAATCCCTTCAACGTACACAGAATCAAAGACAACAGGACAACCAAACGCAAGTCCCGCTAAAATAGTTAATTTGTGTGCGGCATCTAAACCATCAATATCAGTTGATGGATCCGCTTCGGCATACCCTAAATCTTGTACCTCTTTTAAGACTGCCGCAAATTCCTGCCCTGTCTTACGCATGACGGTTAAGATATGGTTACAAGTGCCGTTAAGAATACCGCCAATACGCAACAACCGATCCGCCGCAAGCCCCTCACGTACTGTTTTAATTGCAGGAATACCACCTGCGACAGCGGCTTCAAATAATAAAGGTGCTCGATTATCAGCACTTAAAGCAGCAAGTTCATAACCATGAAGAGCAATCAACGCCTTATTGGCTGTTACAACAGGCTTACCTGCCTTCAATGCTGTTTCCACTAAAGCACGTGCAACGCCTTCAGATCCCCCAATAAGCTCTACAACAACATCTACATTAGGGTCTTTTACAAGATCAAGAGCGTTGTCGTACCACGTCAACCCCGTAACATCAATACCACGATCACGCGTACGATCACGTGCACTAACAGCAACAACTTGTAAAAGACGACCTGTACGCGTTTTTAACAAATCGGCATGATCATGCAAAAGACGAACAACACCTGCGCCAACAGTACCAAGACCGGCAATACCCAAACGAAGAGGAGAAGATATCACGATTTCAAGCTCCAACTTTTCTAAACAGGTTTATCAGAGGAAAGAGATGGTGAAGACACACCATGTGCGCTTAAAAAGCTTCTAATAGACCGAAGCGCTTGCCTTAGGCGATGCGTGTTTTCCACAAGTCCAATACGAACATGACTATCCCCATATTCACCAAATCCCAGACCTGGTGCCACGGCGACACCCGCTTCTTCCAACAATAGGCGTGCAAAAGCCACACTTCCCATCTCACGAAAAGGTTCTGGAATAGGCGCCCAAGCAAACATAGACCCCTCAGGCGAAGGCACTTCCCACCCTGCTGCATGCAAACCACGAATAAGGACATCTCGCCGCTCTTTATAAAGAGCACGTAACTCTGCCACACAATCCTGAGGACCATTCAACGCCGCTGTAGCCGCCACTTGAATAGGCGTAAACGCTCCATAATCCAAATAAGATTTAATACGCGTCAGCGCGGCAATCAACCGTTCATTCCCTGCCGCAAAACCTACACGCCACCCTGCCATAGAATATGTTTTCGACATAGAAGTAAATTCTACGGCAATGTCACGCGCCCCAGGTATTTCTAAAATAGAAGAAGGGATTTTTTCACCAAAATAAATTTCTGCATAAGCTAAATCTGAGAGAATCCAAATATTTTCACGTCGAGCAAAAGTCACGAGTTCTTTATAAAAAGCAGAATCTGCCAAATAAGCCGTAGGATTAGAGGGAAAATTAACAATCAGAACCGTTGGTTTTGGAACAGAATGTTTGACGGCCCGATAAAGAGCCCGCAACATGTCATCATCAGGCGTTGCAGGTACAGATCGCACACTTCCCCCTGCAATAATAAAACCAAATTGATGTATCGGGTAAGAGGGGTTAGGTACTAAAATCGTATCACCTGGAGTTGTAATTGCCGATGCTAAATTGGCGAGTCCCTCTTTTGATCCTAATGTCACGACAATTTCTTTTTCAGGATCAAGCCCTACATGAAAACGACGTTCATAATACGCAGAGACAGCCTTACGTAGCCCGGGAATCCCTTTACTCATAGAATAACGATGCGTACGTGGATTGGCGACCGTTTCAACAAGTTTTTCAACAATATGAGGAGGTGTTGGACTATCAGGATTCCCCATACCCAGATCAATAATATCTTCTCCTCGGGCACGAGCAGCCGCTTTTGCTTGGTTCACAGAGGCAAAGACATAAGGTGGTAAACGACGGATGCGATGAAATTCTTCAGTCATAGGCTGTTCGTCTTTCTCTGATAAAAATAATTAAGGAATCTCTGTATTCTCTATTATTGTAAATTTCTGAAAATAGCATAAGACTCCAAAGAACACAACAAACCCTCATAACACCTGTTCTTATTCTGAACCCATCTTTTACCTTACACACTAAAAACTTTTGAGAGTCACTTCATCTATGATGCGATTGATTTCTCAAACTTATTTAACTTGTCCCATTAGGTTTTATGGCAACGCGTGCTCCTGTACCAAAAGCATCGCCTCGAACATGAATTTCAGAAGCGGGAACACCTCGTGCTATAAGGGCACGCGCCAAACGAATGGCACGTAACACCCCGAGCTTAACAGCCCCTGCCTGTTGCCTTGCATCAAGTGAGAGAGCATGACCAAAGCCACGAATATAAAAAGGACCATGAGGCGTTTTGTGTACAAGCCTATTAAGAAGACCCTCTTGTCCCTGAGAAAGTTGATCCGAATCAGGCAAAAAATGAAAAAATGTTCCTGGTATGGCAGATAAATCGTAATTAGTGGATTGAAAATGCTCCGTCTCTGTTTCTAACGGCAAAGCCACACCTGCAATTTGTGGGAGAGGAGGTGGCGCTTGAGGAATTTTTGGGGGATGTTGAGCAAATAATGGTCCCTCTTTTGCATCTCTCACAACAGGAAGATGTATTTTACTCCCATCGTTACTTTTTTCTTGCGCTGTCGACACAGAAGAATTATTCACTCGCGGAAGCGTTTTTACAGGTGTCTTTATAGACGACTTTATGGGCATTGTTTTAGCAGAGTCTTTCCCCCCTTTTTCTGCCCCTGTAAATACAGGTGTCTGCGAAGTCGGTGTTCCTGGTAGAGGAGGAATATTTGGCGTAAGACTACTACTGACAGCAATAGTACGATCCGTTAACGCATGATCACGCAATAATTTTTGTGTTAATAAAGTGCGTGCTTGAGGCGATAATAGACCACGCGGCTGCGTCGGAAAAGGTCCCATAACGGGATAAGACTCGT
Source organism: Acetobacter sp. (assembly GCA_017474285.1). Lineage (GTDB taxonomy): Bacteria > Pseudomonadota > Alphaproteobacteria > Acetobacterales > Acetobacteraceae > Acetobacter. The sequence goes on along the minus strand of JAFVHT010000001.1, from coordinate 57,513 downwards.
ACTGGCCCGGCGGTGGAGGACGTTGTATAGCAATAGCACCCCCCTGCATTTTGTGAATCCATTCTACTGTATTATCTATAACGTCTTGATGATAGCACCCCCCTAGCATACACGTACACCCTGCTATCCCAGCATAACGCACACAGTACATTATAAAATGATAAACAGAAAAATTTCTTTGCCCTATACTACGAGGATATAAATAATGGTATAGGCTTTTGATATAAGATTGTGACATCGTCTCGTGGACATTCTCTACATATGCACGTAAAAATTAGAAATCATACTCTACGAATAAGGTCTACTATACAAGTTTACTATACAGGCAAACGCCTCGTAGATATATGGATAAATAAACACGCCAACCCGTCATACTAGGTAACATCGCAACAACAAACATGGAACACAAACATGGAAAATAAAACAAAGTCAATTCTGTTAGATCATTTTTCTCTTACACGCAGCAAACTAGAACATAGTGCACATGAAAACCCAGAGCCTCCAGAAGAACCTGATGAGGCTGATGACACAGAAAAATCAAAAAAATCCAATACCTTACCTGAAGCCATTGATAACAAACTTTTCAAACAACGTAAGGTTTTAATCTTTGGCGGCATTGACGATAAAATTGCTCGTGAGGTTACAGCACGTCTCCTCGCTTTACTCGGTGAGTCTGATAAACCCATAGATGTCTATATTAACTCGCCCGGTGGACATGTCGAAAGTGGTGATACTATTCACGATATGATTCGCTTTGTTGATTCTGTCGCGCCTATCAATATTATTGGCACAGGTTGGGTTGCTTCGGCTGGTGCACTTATTTTTGCGGCTGGACACAAAAATCGACGATTCTGCTTGCCTAATACTCGATTTCTTCTGCACCAACCCATGGGAGGCGTACGAGGACCAGCAACTGATATTGACATTGAAGCACGCGAAATTATCAAAATGCGTGAACGACTTAATCGCATTTTTTCTAAAGAAACAGGTCATAGCTATGAAAAAATAGCTAAAGATACGGATCGTAACTATTGGATGTCAGCACAAGAAGCCATTGATTACGGTTTAGTGACAAAGATCATTTCTCGCGTTTCTGATTTATCGTAGCATTTAGTTCTGATCATCTTTCTCTTCACAATGTGGGATTAAGATTTACACTCAATATTCAGACTGACTAAACGTTATTGCCTCTTTAGGTTAAGGATTTAGGTGTTACACATGGGCTCTCTAAACGATATTTATTCTCATCTTCCTGACAGTGTGGACGATTTGCCCACGCCTCCCAACGAGCAAGCCGTCATTGACGCTGATTATCGTGCAAGACACTGGACAAGCGAAGAACGGGGGCCTCTGCGCCCCGGGTCAGATGAACATAAACGCGCTGTTGCCGCTATGTTCCGAGAAACATTTAACCCTTATAAGCCATCTGTTATTGACTGGCCAAAACTTGATCCAGAGACTCTCCACAAAATTGTTTCCCTCCCAATCTGGGATATTGCTGTTCAAACTGAAGGTAAAGCACGCCTACGTATGGCTGCTTATGCCAAATTGGTTGAAGACCCAGACATGAAAGATGCGATTGCCCGCAATGCTTGGGAAGAAAATCGACATAAAGAAGTCTTAGCGAAAATGGTTGCCGCCTATAATATTCCTATGGCACCAGAACCTCCCTATATTGAGCCTAAAGATGTTGAATGGGCATATATGGTCACTGGTTTTTCAGAATGTGTTGATAGTTTCTTTGCTTTTGGTATGTTTGAACTCGCAAGACGTTCTGGCTTTTTTCCGCAAGAGCTTATTGATACATTTGAGCCTATTATGCAGGAAGAAACACGCCATATTTTGCTTTTTGCCAATTGGCTTGCGTGGTACCGCGCTGTTATGCCTTGGTGGCGTCGCCCCTATTTTGAGCTAAAAGTTTGGGCTGTATGGGCATTTTTAGCTTACGAACGTATGAGCCTTGTTCGCACCGTAGACGATAAAGGGCAGGAACATACACAAGATAACAATTTTACCGTCACGGGCACAAAATCTATGACGAACACTCAAATCAGCCTTCCTGATTTTATGGATTTGTGTCTCCACGAAGATGCTCGTCGATTCGCGGGCTATGATTCACGTTTGTTACGCCCGACAACACCGCCCTTTATTGCGCGTGTTATCCGTACTGCTGGTCGGTGTTGGGAATTTGCAAATTCTCTTGTAAAGAAGTAGAAAACTATTTTCGCTACTATACCTTTCTGTATCCTTCCTTCCCAAAAAGAGGGAAGGATGTTTTTTAAGGAGAGAATATCAAATCAACTCTTTATAACGACAAAATGCTGTGTAAAAGCTAGCGTTTGCAGTTTTTAATTTTCTGACAACAACTCATTCAGTGAGGAAAAGAATGCTTTGTACCCCCTCCCATCCATAAAATTTTTGTTAAGTTTTAGTTTAGCTTTTTCTCTTTCTAGTTGTGGCCCTCTCAATAGCTCAAATACAAACTCGTTCCAAAGTACAATCCCAAATATAAGTAGTACACCAACTGAAGAGTACGGACCCTATCCGAAACCAATGGCTGAAACCTGTTCTGCAAACTATACGTTGCAACGTGAAAAAACAGCAGGATTACGACGACAGCGCATAAGCAAGAACAAGAATCCTAGCACAAATCCAAATAACAAAGGATAGAGTTACTGCCACTCAAAAGTTTGCGGCTGAGATAAAAGCTGCCACACAAGAGCTTTATTCAGGGAATCCCCAACCTCTTAATGCCATTTACGTACAGATAGAACCAAAAGCACTCAGTAATTTTCTGATAGGTTGTAATGAAATTATGCTTCAAGAAAGAACAGGATGGCAAACAAAAAAAAGAAATATTACAATTGAGCAGGGATATGTCGACTTGGTCACAATATCTTGACGAAACACCAGCCCCCAATCCAACGCCTGAAACATGCTCTGCTGACTATATCAAAGCACATCTGGATCTTGTAAAAGACCCTAGTAAAGCAGATCTTGATAGAGATAAAAAACGATGGAACAAATGGATTTTTGGGTTGGTTGTAAAAACTTTTTTCCTCTTGTAGGGATACTTTCCTGCACCGTCTCAAGAAACATGCTCTGACGGTGAAATGAGTAATTCATATGCCATCGCTCACCCAGAGATTGCAAGTTCTGCGGCACTTTTTTCTAAAACGTAAACTGCAAAACAATAAACCAGTACCGCCTAGTCTTCGAACTCTTCTTATAGGCTGTGCACAGATCAAATAAAGCTTTTACACAATTACACCATCAACAAAAAAGTGCGTCTAACAACGCACCTTTTTCCTATTTATGGCTTTACTGCATAAAGAGTGTACAATTTTCCCCGTTTTTTGAAACTAGAAAAAAGTCCTTTTTTAGCGCATGATGACAATCAATAACGATTTCTACTGTTTATTTATGTCGACCAAGACCAAAATCTTTTGCAAGTCTAGAACGCTCTTCTATATATCCAGGGGCTGACATAGGATAATCTTGTGGCAAACCCCATTTTTTTCGGTAAGCCTCAAGTGTTAAATTATATTTTCTTTTCAAATACCGTTTCAACATAACCATTTTTTTTCCATCTTCCAAAAACGCCAAATAATCATGCTGAATAGATTGGTTAATAGGAACAACTGACGTTAAATGTTTAGGCTGAGAAACAACAACAGAAGTAACCGGGGGTTGAGTTTGAGTATTTTCAACAACCACTGGAGGAGATGGAATAGACGCTGAAGAAGTAGAGATATTATTCCCACGTAAAGCGGTTCTAATATCTTCCAGAAGGACAACAAGATCACGCGGACTAATCGCATTTGTCGATACGTAGTTACTAATAATTTGGCTTGTTAAGCGTGATAACTCGGCTTCTGTTAGTTGTTCTTAGTTGTCAGAAAGAACTCTTTCAGAAGCACCTGTTATATCCTCTTTAGACATCTTTACCTCTTGAAATTTTATTTTTCCTTTTTATCAGTGTATACTTAATTGATAAAAGAGAAATAAAGAAAACAGGATTTTTCTTTTTAATATTTTTTTTTCGATTTCTCTCTTAAATTATCATTCTATTCTCAATCTCTTGACCTCAAAACATATCATTGAGTGCGATAGTGTTATAAAATTACTTTTTAGGAAATATCGTCTACAAATAACAATATAAAGTCTCAGTCATAGAGTCTTAAAAGCTCTTTACAAAGAGCTTTTACTTCAAAGTGCAAATAAAAAAACAAAAATAACAGAAAGACTCGAGACTTAGATAGGGTATTTCAAGCCGAAGCTATGTATACAAATACACAACTATTTCACAATCTTTAATGGCGTCCCGTACAGGATTCGAACCCGTGTTGCCGCCGTGAAAGGGCGATGTCCTAGGCCTCTAGACGAACGGGACAAAAACGTCTCTGACATGATTAGTTATAACAAATTTCTGAAAACGTCAAGTATAGAAAAACTCTTTTTTCACTTTTTATCTTTAACACAACAAATTTCTTACAACCCCAAGCGCGATAAATCACATAATAAAGATTGAGAGAAATCAGAAGCAACAGGCTCTTCATCCGCTGGCGCATCTGCAGCGGATAGATAACGCCACCCTTGAAAGGGACGCATCGGTCTCGCTTCTACACGAATAAGAACAGGTGAAAGAAATAACACTGTTCCCTCACTCCCGTCAGAACGGATTTCTTTTTCAATCGCTTTCAGCTCTTGCCGACAAACAATCATGCCGCTTATCACACGATAAAGAGAGCCTCCTTTTAACAAAGCCTCTTTTTGGCGAGGGCAACTCCGTGTGTGCACAACGGGCAAAGGCATATCAAATCCTGTATATTGACGTGTATTCTGTGGCTGTGCTTGCCGTGCTATGAGCTCCTCTATTGAAGAAAGACCAACAACGAGTTTAACAAGATGAATCATTACCCAAAACAGGTATAAGCCCCTGCTCCCTGTTTTTAACAATAAACCTTCACAAGTTTTTAGAGCACTAACGCACTCAACAAAGCTTCTAAGCGTAGTCGTCCTTCTTGTGTGGTTCGTAAAATAGTTTCTGTCTGAACAAGATAATTTTCTTCTAATGCCTTATTCAAAATATCATGATCTACACTTTGCTCAAGAGTCATTCCTGTACGTTGTGCAAAACGATGCAGATTGATCCCTTCTTCAACTCTTAACCCCATTAAAAGCATTTCACGAGCACGAGCACGAGGCTCTAAATTTTCTTGTATGCTTTGCCCTGTACCCCTTTGTTCTACGAAATCTGCCCACAACTCTGGCACGCGCTGTCGTTGTACTGCATACAAACCTTTTTGCAAAGCAAAACGACTATGAGCGCCAGGACCAATCCCAAGATAATCACCATAACGCCAATAAACCAAATTATGACGGCTTTCACAGCCTAAACGAGCATAATTAGACACTTCGTAAGCCCGCAACCCATAAGAAGACACGATGTCATTTGTTATTGTATATAAAGCAGCAGCCTCTTCTTCGTGAGGTAGAGTTAATCGCCCTGCTTGATAAAGAGAGTCAAAGCGTGTTCCCTGTTCTATTGTTAGCTGATAAAGCGCAATATGTTCCGTCATCAAATTTAAGGCAGAACGTAATTCGCGCTGCCAAGATTCAAATGTTTGTTCAGGACGTGCATAAATAAGGTCAAAGCTAACACGCGGAAATAACGCCTTTGCCGCTTCAATCGCGGTATAGGCTTGCGCTACGGAATGTTGACGCCCTAAAAATTGTAATGCTTGCTCATCAAATGCTTGAACACCTAATGAAATACGATTCACACCCGCTTGACGAAAATGCGTCAATTTTTCTACTTCTACGCTCGTAGGATTTGCCTCTAATGTAATCTCAAGATTAGAAACAGGATCAAAATAGGTTGTTGCTTCTGTAATGATTTGTGAAACCGTTTCTGGAAACATTAAAGAGGGTGTACCCCCACCAAAAAAGATAGAGGCTAAACGCCGCCGCCCTAACCGATTAGCCTCATATGCAAGCTCAGAACATAACAAATCCCTAAAACGCTTTTGCGGAATCGCTTTCCGTACATACGTATTAAAATCACAATATGGGCATCGAGAAAGACAAAACGGCCAATGAATATACAAAGCAAGAGGCTCCTCTTGCGTAGCAAAATCAGATGGCAATTTTTACCCCAAGTTCTACCACACGATCGGGAGGAATACGGAAGAACTCTGTACTAGAAACAGCATTGCGGAACATAAAAACAAATAAGGACTGTTGCCAACGTGCTAAACCCGGCACAGGAGAACGCATAATCAATTCACGCGAAGTGAAATAAGAAGCCTGGATTGCATCAAAATTCACGCCATTTGCTTTTATCTCTTCTAACGCACGCGGAATATTCGGCATTTCCATAAAACCATAATGCAACGTGACACGATAAATATTCGTCGCTAACTCTTCTACTATTACTCGATGTCCATGGTCAGCCTCTGGCTGGTCAAGTGTTTGGACGGTTACAAGTAAAATATGATCATGCAAAATATGATTATGGCGTAAATTATACAATAAACATGGAGGAACAAAATCAGGAGTACTGGTCATAAATACAGCCATACCCGGCACACGAATAGTACGTGATTGAGGCAAGCGTGCTATAAAACTTCTTAAAGGCAAACTGTTTTGACGTTGACGTGCAATAACAAGACTACGACCTTTTTTCCATGTAATCATCATTAAGATAAGCACAAGTCCAAGTAAAACAGGCACCCATCCACCATCTGGTATTTTAAGGGCATTTGCCGTAAAAAACGTGCCATCCAACAAGAAAAAGCAACCAAACACCGTAGCAACACGCCATGTTGGCCATTGAAAATAACGCTTAAAAACAACCGTTGCCAGCGTTGATGTACACATAAACGTTCCAGTGACAGCAATACCATACGCCGAAGCTAAAGCATCAGAACTCCGGAATGTTAGCACCAACAAAATAGACCCAACCGCTAAAAAACGGTTAAAATCTGGTAAGTAAACTTGCCCTTCCTCATCTGCATTAGTATGCAGAATACGCATACGTGGTACATAACCAAGCTGCATAAGTTGTCGACACAAAGAAAACCCTCCAGAAATACCAGCTTGACTAGCAATCACTGTTGCAAGTGTAGAGAGTAACACCATAGGACCCTGCATCCAGGGCGGGCACAGCATAAAAAACGGATTAGACAAAGCATTTGGATGTGCGATGACAAGTGCTGCTTGTCCAAAATAATTGAGTACCAACATTGGCAATACAAAAAATAACCACGCAAAGCGAATAGGATTACGACCAAAATGCCCCATATCCGCGTATAAAGCTTCTGCCCTTGTCACACACAAAACAACAGCTCCCAGAGTTATAAATGACAAGGTACCATGATAAAACATAAATTCTATGGCATATGTCGGGGATAATGCCATCAAAATCATCGGATGATGAGAAATCTCAACAATCCCTACCCCTCCGATTGTACCAAACCAGAGCAGCATAATAGGACCAAAAATAGAACCAACTTTTCCAGTGCCAATCCATTGCACACTAAACAAACTAATAATGACAAGAACAGCTGTCGGAATAACAATATCACGTGCAGCTGGTACGCTGACTTCTATCCCCTCAATAGCCGATAAAACAGAAATCGCTGGTGTAATAATGCCATCACCAAAAAAGAGACACGTTCCTGCAATCCCAATCAATCCAAGAACGATTTTCCTCTGCACTCCAGACGTCATACGTTGCGCTAAAGACATAATGGCGAGAATACCACCCTCGCCATTATAGTCTGCTCGCATAATCAACAATACGTATTTAATTGTAACAATAAGAATGATAGTCCAGAAAATAAGACTAGCAATTCCCATGATCTCCCACGGTGCTACTTGTTTATCACTATGCAGTATCTCAACTGTCGAACGAAAAGCATAAAGAGGGCTTGTGCCTATATCACCATAGACGACCCCAAGCACGCCCAATAACGAAGCAAACCCAACAGGCGCTGTTACTTGATGTTGATCAGCACCAAATTCCGCAATACGCCGTGGTTCAGGTAAAAGAGCTTCTGACTCTTGCGTCGTAGAGGAATCATTAGGAGAAGAAGGAGGAACTGTCATAGCAGTATTAATCTCCACATCTTGAGGTAAAAATCGCGCGAACCAAAACGATACACTTTCTATTGAACACACTCTTTATACACAGGTACCTACTACAGACCGTGCGCCAAATATAGCACTTCCAACACGGACATGCGTTGCCCCTTGCATAATAGCTTGTTCAAAATCAGCTGACATCCCCATAGATAAAATACCTAAGCCATGCGTTTGAGCCAGCGTGCGCAACATCACAAAATGAGGTGTTGGGTCTATCCCTACAGGAGGAATACACATAAGCCCACGAAGTTTATCGCCAAAACGTTGACGACATGTACGAATAAAACCATCAGCCTCCCCAACAGGTACACCATATTTCTGTGGCTCACTCCCTGTATTGACTTCTATAAGAAGATCGGGAAGCCGCCCCTCTGCTTGCGCCGCTCGGTCTAACGCATCTGCTAAAGCAGGACGGTCCAAACTCTCAATCATCGTTGCGATACGTACAGCATCACGTGCTTTATTCGTTTGTAATCCACCAATTAAGTGGACACTAACTTCTGGTGTAACGACTTGTATGGGAGGAAATTTAGCGGCAGCTTCTTGCACACGATTTTCTCCAAAAATATATTGCCCCGCCTGTATAGCCTCTAAAACACTTTCACGTGGGTGAAATTTAGAAACAGCGACCAATGTTATAGAAGACGGATCACGTCCCGCACGCTTAGCCGCTTCTGCCATACGCGCATAAACAGCCACAAGATTTTTCTCTATATCTGAAGCACTATGAACCGTATTCATAAAATACATATACTCTCTCTAGAGTTAATCGCTTAAGGATAAACGACCTCAACAAAACGAGATAATTCCCGTTGACGTTGATCATATCTCACTACAAGTCTCACTCTTTATTTCCTCATTCAAAACAGGTAAAGAAAAAAGATAGAGGAGAATAACATGCTTTCTGGTTTACAATGGTACGATCTATGTGGTTATTTTGGATCAACACTTTTTGTTATCATGTATTTTCTTAATATTAAAGGAACCGTTGACACGCGAGGTTTTCTTTACCCTACAACAAATTTATTAGGTTGTTGTCTCATGATAGCTTCCCTTTGGCATGACTTTAATCGGGCAGCGTTCCTTATAGAAGTGTTTTGGTCGTTAGCAAGCATTTATGGCATTATCGAAGTCATATGGCACCGATGGCGTCGCCGTTAATGCGAGCATGTTAACATAATCTTACCGCTATGTTGCCCGTTTTCCATAGCTTGGTGAGCTTGCGCAGCATGCTCCAAGGGAAAAACAGCGTGAATTAAAGGAGCGATAGTACCCGCATCGAACAAAGGCCAAACATATTTATACAACTCTTGGGCAATACGAATTTTGTTTTCCGCACTCCGTGCGCGTAAAGTGCTGCCTGTTACCGTTAATCGTCGAGTCATAATACGCGAAAGATCGGCCTGTTCGGCTTTTGCGCCTCCTTGCAACGCAATAATCACCAACCGCCCATCTACCGCTAAACATTTCACATTCTGATTAAAATACGCACCTCCCACAATATCAAGGATAACATTTACCCCTTCATTATGGGTCAATTCACGAACACGCGTAAGAAAATCCTCATTTTTATAGTTGATCGTTGCTGTTGCGCCCAAAGTTTTACATAAATTACATTTTTCTTCTGTCCCCGCAGTCGCGTAGACTTCTCCTCCAAACGCACGAACAAGCTGAATAGCCATTGTGCCAATACCACTCGTACCACCATGAACTAAAACACGCGTACCCGCAGGAAGTATCACAGGCATAAATAAGTTAGACCATACTGTAAAACACGTTTCAGGCAAAGCAGCCGCTTGTACTGCACTCATCCCTTGAGGCCAAGGTAGGCATTGCCCCGCTGGCACCACACAATACTCAGCATAACCACCACCGTTAGTAAGCGCGCAAACACGACTGCCAAGAGACGGCATTTCTTCCCCCTCTTGCGGCGCACCACAAGCAACAACCTCCCCCGCTATTTCTAACCCTAACCGTGGGCACGCATTAGCTGGCGGTGGATATAACCCTTTACGTTGCATAATATCCGGACGATTAACACCTGCCGCCATAACGCGCACCAATACTTCACCTTTGTTTGGTTGCGGTACAGAAATACATTCTCTACATAAAACATCTGGTTCTCCAGGCTTTTCAGCAACAATGGCATACATAGAAGTTGGTATAGGTTGATGAGATGTCATGATACAAACCAAACAAAAGAAAACGATATTAGAATTATGCTTCTATCTTGCGTAAGAGAAAAGGAAAAATACCCGGAACACGATACGACTATTAAAAATATCTCGCAACTATGCCTCGATAGAGGTTATTAAGATTACCTTGACAGCTTCCATAATTTGAACTTTTATAACAAAAATTTGTTTTATAAAAATTCTATTGGTCAGGGACCGAAACACAAGCTTTTGCTCATCCGTTCATCAAGTTTTTTCAACAGATACCGACACACCTTACAAAGAATCAGTCTTAGTAATGAAATCCATTTCGCTTTTAGTTCTATGTTTCGCTATTTTCCTTTCTAGTTGCGGAAAAGCAGAAAAAATGCCCAAACCAACTCAAGAAACATGTGATGGGAACTATTTAGATAAGCATAGAGATATTTATAGAAGACTTCTAAAATATACAAAGCCTACTGCTAACAATCTTCCTGGTATCGGTGATCTTAAAGCTGACGCACCAGACGATGTTATAGAATATGCACAAGGTTGTTTAAAAGGCCTTTCAGGTGGTTTCTAATTTTGTTTTTTATAATTCTATTTTGTATACCTATAAAAAGCCACGCTGGTTTAATACCTAAACAATACACGTTAGCATGACAAATCACGCTATGTTTTTAGTTAGGCAAATTCTGTTAAACTGATAGAATAGAACCTCAGTCATCATAGAAAGAAAGCGTTATGAGAAATCAAACAAAAAAGAGATTTTTATTAGGTATGGTGTGGGCTCTCGGTTTCTCCCTAAATTATGAAAACCACAACGCCTTTGCTGATACATTGTCTACGTTGTCTACGACGTACAACACGATGGTTACCAAATTTGAAGATAAAAATCCTACGGCTCAAAATCTTCTTAAAAAAGGAAACTTTCTTGCTAAACTTGGCCGCGATAAAGAAGCTCTCGCAGCGTATGACAAAATCATCAATACTTTTGGCAGTGATCCTTTTTATAGTGGAATCGTTGAGTCAGCCCGTCAAGGGACTGCCAAAATCCTTTACAATAAAGGCGTAACCCTTGTAAATCTTGGCCATATTGAACAAGCCATTTCTGCTTATGACGATGTTATCCTCAGGTTTAGCGGTAACCCATCGCTCCGTAAATGGGTTTCTAGAGCTAGAGCTAACAGAGATATTTGCCTTTCTCACTTACTTCAGCAAAGAAGTGCTTTCCACTCACCTTGGCCGTAGCTATATCAACAATAGCGGATCGTTCTCACATTTTGTGTTCCACTTTATTCATAAAAAATTATAAAGATATAAAGTGAGTGATAATTTTTAGTCATAAAAACTCATTAAAATTATTTATTTTTCAAAAATAATACAAGCCCTTTCATTTTTATCTATACTTTACAAATCGAATCGGGCTACTCTCCTTACTAAAGGTTTTCTTTCTACGATTGGACGTAACATGAGCATTCTCTTAAAAATCGTGGCCAATTCTGTGTCTGACGAATACCAAACAGAAAAAGCAAAACCTGGAGATTCGCTTCTTCGTGATCAACTTGCTACAACACTTATAGATAAAGCAAGAACTCTTACCGATCTAGGTCACAAGAAAGAAGCTCTTGAAACATATAATCAGGTTGTCCATAAGTTTGATAAATCAGAGGCTTTCACTCTTCGTGAACGTGTTGTAACAGCACTCACTGAAGAAGGGAACATTTTAAGAGACAATGGTCACCAGGAAGAAGCTCTTGCTGTTTATAGGAAAATTGTTTCTCAATTTGATACAATAGAGACGCCGTCTGTCCGTGAGAAAGTAACTCAAGCACGTATACAAATTGCTACAATCCTTATACAAAAGGGATCTAACCTCGTTGAAAATGGGCATGAAGAAGAAGCCCTTTCCGTTTATGAAGACGTTATTCACGAGTGCGAAGATACAGAAAATCTATTCCTTTGCGAACAAGTCGCTAGGGCACTCATTGCAAAAGGAGATATTCTCAGAAGTAAAGGTCATCAAGAAGAGGCTCTTACTGTTTACGAAAACGTTATTAACAAATTCAGCACAGTGAAAGATCTTCCACTACAAGAACAGATAGCTATAACACAAACACGTATTGCTATAACTCTGATTGAAAAAGCAACCTCTCTTACTAAACGCGGGTATAAAGAAAAAGCCCTCGCTATCTATGAAGATGTTATTCATAGGTTCGGTACAACAGAAGATCCTCTATTACAAGAACAAGTAGCGCAAGCTCTCCTCGAAAAAGGCACTTACTTTGCCAAACTTTTTCGTTATGAGAGGGCTATTTCTATCTATGAAGAGATATTTTCTAAATTTGGCAATACAGAAAACCCCTCACTTCAATTACGAGTGGCGCAAGCTCTCCTCGAAAAAGGAGAAATTCTTTCCTTAAAGAACTGTAAAGACGAGGCTTCTGACGTTTACGAAAAGATCATTAAAAGATTTGGGCAAAAAGACAATGCTTTACTACAAGAACAAGTAACTAAAGCACAGACTTGCAAAAGGCGTTTACTCGTTGGTGGTTTTTCTATGACAAGAAGACGCTCTTTGTTTGTAAAATAGTTTTAGGTGATTTGCTACTTGCAGGGTTGAAATGGTATCTTACCGCCTATTTTTCTGTGTTTTGTAGTACGACACTATCTAAAGAGTTATAAAGCCGTTTAAAAGCAATGACTCTTTAGGTATCTTGTAGGGGTTATTTACTTTTTCGTTGCTCTCTATTAAAACCAAATTCTTAGAATCTTCTATATATGTTAGAAGTTTAGAAAAAATCACTAATCTAAGTATTGCGTTTTACTATAGGTACTTAAAATTACAAAAACTGCAAAATTTAAATATCAAAGTTAGAAATTAAAACACTTAGAATTTCAGACTCTACCCTATATTTAACTAACCAAGCAGTACTAACATATTGCAATTTTATAATGATGGTTTAAGAACATGTACACCATCTTCTCCACCCACAATAGCAGTCGTTGCCATATGTAGAAATAAACCGTGTTCAACAACGCCTACAATGCTTAAAATATCATCTGCTAATGTATAAGGCGCTGTCATAGGTGAAAAAATACAATCCATAATAAAATGATTTTCGTCTGTCAGAAAAAAACTGCCATCATGAGAGCGACGCGGCGTCACCTGCGCCCCTAATGCCGATAATTTACGAGCAGTACTCTCCCATCCAAAAGTAACAACTTCAACAGGTAATGGGCAGCGCATACCTAAATGTTCAACGTATTTACTTGTATCAGCGACTATAACAAATTGCCGCGCCGTGGACGCTACAATTTTTTCCAACAAAAGCGCGCCCCCCATACCTTTAATGAGGTTTAACGTTTTTAGTTCTATTTCATCAGCTCCATCAATAACGATATCTAACACCGATTGATCAGCAAAAGTTATAAGAGGAATCCCTTCTTCACAGGCTTGTTTTTTGGTCGACATAGATGTAGGAATTGCCTGAATATTTAAGCCTTCCTCGCGCACACGGCGCCCTAATTCTGCAACAACAAAACGTGCTGTAGACCCTGTACCCAAACCTACCACCATACCATCATGTACATAGGAGACAGCTTGAATAGCAGCCTGTTTCTTATAAACATCAGCAGAAGATAAATCACCACTCATCAATCTATCCCCTTATAATAAAGCCGATTTTAAGGCTTTTGCTAGTTTTGTCAGACCCTCTTTGAGGTCTCCGTGCACATGCACGCGCATAATACGTCTTCCTCGCATTGTCATAACATTAAAATCTCCACGGGCTTGGGTATTCTCAATAACACCAAAGGTTAATTTTGTACCAGGAACAGACAAATCATGCGCAGCATCTGCTGTGATTTGTAAGAAAACACCCGTATTAGGGCCTGCTTTATATAGCTGACCTGTAGAATGCAAAAAACGAGGTCCAAATTCAACCGCAACAGCCACATTAAGAGTATCACGTAAATATGAACGCAGTTGATCTGCCCAAAGACGCGTTCCATGATCATAAGGCAAATACATCAGTAATGCCACATAGCCAGAGGGTTTTATACAACAAAAATGTGCTTTAAGAAGATCTATAGCCTCTTCCCCCTGATGGTAACCTGCCCTTTTTGAATCAACAAAAAAAGAAAGTTCACCTAAACGAGCAAAAGGAGTTTCCGTTGGAAGAGTACCTGTCTTTTCATAGGTTTCAATTAAATTACGAGTTTCTATTTTATTGAGTTCTACATCGGGTTGATCAAATGGGTTAATCCCTAACAAAATGCCAGAAACCGCTGTTGCCATCTCCCAATAAAAGAATTCTTGCGCTAATTGTTCGCTGCTATGAAGCGTTACTGTTATAACAGGATACCCTGCCTCACGCAAAAGAGAGATTGTGTGCTCTTGCTTATGACAATAGTCACTCCCTAAACGTAAATATAAAAATAAACGATCCTGACCATAATGCTCTATACCACCAAGAGATTCGTCATCGATGGGAATAATTCCCTTACCGTTTTTACCTGTTGATTCTGCAATAAGCTGTTCTAGCCATGCACCAAAACTTTTTATTCTTGGTGTTGCAACAATTGTTAATTTATCTCGTCCAAGCCGTCCCGCAAGCCCTAACAATAAACCAAGGTACACACCACGATTGGTAACAGGAGGTACACTCGCATCACACAAACATACAGCGCGCGAAGCCTCAGTAACAAAAGGAAGTAACGAAATTCCCATAGCTGCTGCCGGCACAAGACCGAAACGAGAAAGGACAGAATACCGCCCCCCAATTTTCTTATCCCCGTAGAAGATTTTCCAGAAATTTTCTTTACGGGCTAATGTTTCTAAAGGCGTGTCAGGATCTGTAATTGCTATAAAATGCTGGCTTGTCTGTGTTCCTAATATACGCTTTGCGGTATCGTAAAAATAGGCAAACATGTTTTTGACTTCAAGCGTTGTACCAGATTTAGAGGAAACAATAAACAAAGTATGCGCAATATCAAGCTTCTTTTCTATAGATGCCACTTGTTGAGGATCTGTACTATCAAGAACATGAAAATGTCCAAACCCCTCGTGTTTCCCAAAAGTCATCGCCAAGACTTCAGGACCGAGACTACTCCCCCCCATTCCCATCAATAGAATATCTGAAAAATGCCGCGCACGCACTTCTCCCTGAAAATCTTCTAATTCTGATAAATGCGCTAAACGATCATCAATTATCGTTAACCAATTAAGCCAGTCAGCCTCTTCGCTTCCTGTCCAAAGTGAGGTATCTTTTCTCCATAAACGGCGTATCGTTCCCTCACAACGCCATTTTTCTTGTTCTTGCACAACAGCCGAAGAAAATTCTGACGGAAGACTTGTTTCTAAATGTGTTAAGTGTTTTCCCATTAAGGCAATTTGTTTAGTCGCAACAGAAGCCAGCAACATATCAAAAGCTTCTTCAAATAATCGCACACCCTCATCTAATAAAGCATCAGTAACGCCATCAAGATCTAACCCAAGCCGTTCAGTTTCATTCAAAATATGGCGCGCGTTTTCTAATCCTTCTGTTAAGGTTTCACGCACACAACCATGGTCACGAAAAGCCTCCATCGTTGCAGGAGGTAAAGTGTTGACTGTTTGAGGACCAATTAGGCTATCAACATAGAGCACATCACTATAAGCCTTGTCTTTGGTCCCTGTAGAAGCCCACAATAAGCGTTGGGTTTGGGCACCCGCAGCTTCTAAACGTTTCCAACGCGGGCTTTGCATCATTTCCTGCCAATAAGCGTAGGCTTGTTTCGCGTTTGCAATAGCAATTTTCCCACGCAAAGCAGCTAGAGCTTCTGCTTGTCTATCCCCTGCTTTGACACGTTGGTCAATGAGGCTATCCATACGTGCATCAATACGACTAATAAAAAAAGAAGCTACAGAAGCCACACGGGAAAGGTCTTTCCCCTTCGCATGCAGTTCTTCCAATCCAGCAAGCCACGCCTCTACAACATCACGATAAACAGCACATGAAAAAATAAGCGTTACATTAACATTGATACCGGCCGCAATACTCTGTCGAATAGCAGAAATACCCTCTGGCGTTGCAGGAATTTTTACCATTAAATTTGGAGCATCAACATCTGCCCATAAACGCGCAGCTTCTTGCACAGTGCCCTCTGTATCATGAGCAAGATAGGGAGAGACTTCCAAACTCACAAAACCATCTTTCCCCCTTGTCTGCTCATATACAGGGACTAATGTTTTAGCCGCTGTTTGAATGTCGGTAATCGCTAAACGCTCATATAACATCCCGGGAGAGAGTGTCTTATGCGCCAAAATATCGCGTATTTGCGCATCATAGGCTGTACCTTCCCCCATCGCTTTTTGGAAAATAGCAGGGTTAGACGTAACACCACAGATATCTCCCGCTTGCACAAGCGCAGTAAGAGAGCCCTCTTCCATAAAAGAACGACTAATAAAATCTAACCACGGTGATTGGTGTATTTGTGTCAGCTTCTGGAGAGGAGAAAAGGAATTTGTCATACGTCTTCAATCCTAAAAATTACAGGCCATGCAATCAAACTATTAAAACCTACAAGCCATTACCCCACTTGCCGACGTGCAGCAGCAAGAACCACTTCATGCGTTAATCCAAAGTGTTGAAAAAGTTGGTCACCCGGTGCAGAAGCGCCAAACTCTCGAAGGGCGATAATTTCCCCTTGTAAACCCGCATAACGCTCCCAACCAAGTGCCGAGGCAGCTTCCACAACAACACGCCCAGAAACAGAAGGCGGCAACACCGCGTTACGATACTCTACAGATTGTGCTTCAAACAATTCCCAACTTGGCATAGACACAACACGAGCGGGTATACCTTCTGCTATAAGAGATTCATAAACACTCACAGCTAAGTGAACCTCACTCCCCGACGCAATGAGAATAACACGAGGACATTCCGTACTACTCGCTAACACATACCCCCCTTGCGCTAACCCTGATGCTGAAGCATAGTGAGTTCGATCAAGCACAGGTAAATTTTGGCGGCTTAACACCAAGGCTACGGGGCCGTTTTTATGCGTTATAAGCATACGCCAAGCCTCTACCACTTCGTTAGCGTCAGCAGGACGCAACGTTATAAGTCTTGGTATTGCACGAAGTTGTACAAGCTGTTCTATAGGCTGGTGCGTTGGTCCATCTTCCCCCACACCAATAGAATCATGCGTAAAAATATAGACCACAGGGAGAGTCATCAGGGCTGATAAACGAATAGAAGCTTTCATGTAGTCTGAAAAAATCAGAAACCCGCCCACATAGGGACGCAACCCATACAGCGCCATACCGTTGGCAATAGCCCCCATAGCGTGTTCACGTACACCAAAGTGAATATTACGCCATGAAACATGCGCCTCTTTAACATAGGCTTCTTGAGAGTGCGTTGCTTTAAAAGAGTCTTGCCCTTTAAGCCATGTTTTTGTCGAAGGAGCAAGGTCAGCAGACCCACCTAACAACCATGGTAAATGATTGGCTATAGCATTAAGCACAGTACCTGAACTAGACCGCGATGCTTCGCCCGTTTTATGTGGAGAAAAGACTGGGATATCAGCATCCCACCCTTTTGGAAGAGTACCGTTAAAAATAGCTGAAAGCTCTTCTGCTTCATGAGGATACTGTGCCTTATAACGCTCTAGAAGAGCTTTCCATACCTTACAAGCTGCATGACCTCGCGCGCCCATACCTGCTTGCATATGCGGCAATACACCATCAGGCACAAGAAAATGGCTTTCTACAGGCCAACCAAGCTCTTGTTTCGTTGCACGAATTTCTTCCTCACCTAATGGTTCACCATGGGCAGAAGCTTTCCCCGCTTTACGAGGAGAACCCCATGCAATCACCGAAGAAACAATAATCAAAGTTGGACGCGTTTTTTCTGCCTTTGCTTGCTTTAACAAGGTAGAAAATGTTTCTGTATCGTTCGCGTCTTCAAGGGTCAACACTTGCCAGCCATAGGCATAAAATCGTTCTGCCACTGACTCAGTAAATGTAAGATCAGTCGATCCTTCAATAGAAATTTTATTAGAATCGTAAATCCAAACCAACCCACCAAGACGATGATGCCCGGCAAAGGATGCAGCTTCGCTTGTCACCCCTTCCATCATGTCGCCATCGCCGCATAAAACATAGACCGTATGATCAAAGAGAGGATAATCAGGACGATTATAACGCGTCGCAAGCCAATCTCGCGCCACAGCCATACCAATAGAGGTTGCACACCCTGCCCCGAGCGGTCCTGTTGTGGTCTCAACCCCTGTTGTATGCCCATATTCGGGATGACCAGGCGTGCGAGAGCCTAACTGGCGAAATTGACGTAAATCCTCTAATGTAAGAGCGGGTTGGTCTGTTACAGTTTTATGAGAAACAGCCTTTATCCCAGCAATATGAATAAGAGCATATAGTAACATAGAGGCGTGCCCTATGGAGAGTACAAAACGATCACGATTAGGCCACAATGGATCGGTTGGGTCATAAACCATAGCCTTTTGCCAAAGAGTATAAGCAACAGGCGCCATAGACATAGCTGCCCCCGGATGTCCAGAACCTGCTTTTTGCACGGCATCCATTACCAAGGTACGAATGGTATTGATACAAAGACTATCCATTTTCGTATCCTCCCCATTCATGGCTGAAATATGGCAATCATTAGAAACGTGCATTATGGCTTACCCTCTCCTTGGTGTTCGATTCAATAGTCGATTCAGTTTTCATCTTACAAACAGATATATGATAAAAATTCAAAAAATATTACCGTATATTCTGATATTCTACATTTTCTCACAAAAACAAATATAACAGGCTTTATTTCCTCGTAAGACTATAAGACTCTTAAGCCAGTTTCACTCCCTAATATCTATAAGTTTTATGGTTTTTATATAGAAAAATAGACGTTTGTGATATATTTATATAGAAAAATAGACGTTTGTGATATATACGTAAAATAGTAAAATTTCGCGTATTTTAACAAGTATCAATATACGCGGAATAAAGAAATTTTTGTGAGGTCATCATCATACAGATTTTTGCAAAACTTCTCTTACACAGACCTAAATAGAATTATCCAAGCAATTGCCTACAACATGACAACACAAAATTTCACCCAAACACAGGTAGAAAATTTATTTTTTAATGCCGCCAGAAAAGGAAATACTTCTTTATTAAGTCGTTTTCTTACTGCAGGCATGGATCCTAACCATCGCACAAAACAAGGATACACGCCCCTTATCTTAGCAACATACAACGGACATGAAGACGCAACAAAAATTTTACTCGCTCATGGCGCACAACCTGATTTGAAAGACGAGAAAGGTGCGACGGCTCTAGCTGGGGTTGCTTTTAAGAATTTCCCCATTTTAGGACAAATACTGATTGAAGCGGGTGCATGTGTTGATAGTTTTAATAATGCTGGTCGTACTCCACTCATGCTTGCCGTTATCTTTGGACGCGAAGCTATGGTCCATTTACTCCTTCATGCAGGAGCCAACCCAACACTTCAAGATAATGAAGGACTCAGTGCTATAGATTTTGCCTTAAGACGTGGTAACACCGCATTAGCACAGATTATGCAAGCTAACCAAAGAGAATAATATTATGAGCCGTTTCTGGAGTCCTCTTGTTCACAATCTCACCCCTTATATCCCTGGCGAGCAGCCAAAGTGTAAAGATCTTATCAAGCTCAATACAAACGAATCACCTTATGGACCATCTCCTAAAGCACTAGAAGCTATCCGTAAAGCAACAGGCGAAACACTTCGTTTGTACCCTGATCCAGAATCTTTCGCTTTACGAGAAGCCCTTGGTCAACATGTTGGTTTACCAGCACACTCTGTTTTTGTCGGCAATGGATCCGATGAAGTTCTTGCTCTTGCTTTTCAAGCCCTGTTAGCCCATGGGGAAGATGTCTTATTCCCAGATATTACCTATAGTTTTTATAAGGTTTATTGTACTCTTTACGCCATCCCTTATCGGTTAGTCCCTCTCGACGCTGATATGACGATTGTTGTTGATGACTACTCCATAGATCCGCGTTCAAACTCCTGTGGCGGTATTGTTATTGCCAACCCCAACGCCCCTACAGGTAAAGTGCTTAGTATAGATAATATCCGCCGTTTATTAACCCTCCATCAAAACAGAGTTGTGATCGTAGACGAAGCCTATGTTGATTTTGGTGCGCAAAGTGCTGTTCCTCTTGTAAAAGAATACCCTAATTTATTGGTTGTACAAACCTTTTCTAAATCCCGTGCTTTAGCAGGGTTACGTGTAGGATTTGCTTTTGGTCAACCTGATTTAATTGAGGGCTTAACAAGGGTTAAAAATAGTTTCAATTCTTATCCTTTAGATAGACTCGCCCAAGTAGGAGCCTTGGCTTCGCTTCAAGATAAAGAATGGTTTACGAACACTATTTCTTTTATTGTAAGAGACCGTATGACCCTCATTTCTGGGTTAAAAGAATTAGGTTTTGTTATACTTCCCTCAGAAGCTAATTTTATTTACGTCAAACATCCCGTTCACGATGCTACAAAGCTCGCTGTTCTTTTACGCACACGATCTATTATTGTAAGACATCTTATAGGTCCTCGTACTTCCCCATGGTTACGCATTACCATTGGCACAGAAAAACAATGTTTATTACTACTATCAACCTTACGAGAGATTTTATACTCTTAAGTAAACCTTTTTTCTAAAATCTTTTTATCCCCTTTCTTGACAAATCTCTTTATATAGTTTTTAGTGAGTTGTTCTCAATGCCCCTACAACAAATACAGAGGGCAGTTTTTCTGATTAAAACACACACTATCACTTCATAACTCTTTAGATTTGGGGATTACCATTATGGTTAAAACACCACCCCTCCCCTTTTCACTTGCTACAGAAAACAAAGATCCCTCTTGTAAAAGTTTAGTATGGGGTATTTTTTGCCAGTTTAATCAACGCCCTATTCAGCTCACACATGATATAGTACTCCACCGCCTTACAACAGGCGCATTTCCTCAAGATCTCACGGACCTCGACGGGTGGGGTTGGTTTCATTTCGATATTACGGAATCCTCCTTTCGTAAACAAATAAGTACGCTTCTCCCATTCCCTGAAGGTGTACGACAAGAGCTCACTAATTTTGAACACAATATTTGCCTTGAAAATGAAGGAAGAACAATTTTTGGCACCTTTCCTTCTTTAAATAAAACTACCCCTGATAGTGAGCAAAATGTTAATCTTTGGAACTTTGCGCTAGAACCCGATTTACTTTTAACAACCTGTTCTAATACTGTTGCTACCCTTGATACGACTTACCATGAAGTGCTTCGCGGATCCGTTCCACGGTCTCCCGCTACTTTAGTAGACAAAACTTTATTAGAATTTGCCAGTATTTTACGCAAGGATTCTGCCTATCTTGACGAACAGCTGGACCATATAGAAGACATGCTTCTTACACCCGATCAGCGCAAAGATCTTGGCCAAGTCAACGGCTTATTAGGGATTGTGCGGAGACGTTCAACGGAATTACGCAGAATTTTAGCACCCGTTAACCGTATTTTTAATGATGAAGAATTTGACTTACCCGATTGGGCAAAAGATGATTTGCGTGACCATTCTCAACGGCAAGTCTATGCCGCGATGGACGATCTTTTAGCGCTACAAGACCGTGCCCGGTCTCTTCAAGACGAACTTACTTCCATCCAAACAGAAGAAACGAACCAGCGGTTGTATCTTGTCTCCATCGGCACAACTTTAATGTTACCAGCCACATTTGTAACGGGTTTTTTTGGTATGAATACAAGTGGCATGTTTCTCACAGAAGGTCCATGGGGCACCATAGAGGCAGGAGGTGTCTGTTTCCTTTTCATGATTGGAACATGGCTTATCTTAAAGTTCACCAAATTATTGTGATTTATTTTATCACTGTTAAAATGATGATTCACAAATTTTCACAATGCAAACACAAAAATCTTTGCTTTCGGTAAAAAAGACTCTAATAGCCTATTTTATTTACCGCATAATATCGTTATAATACTTCCTGCGTTTATTTTCTCGTCTAAAGATTCACTACCATTCTGTAAGGAAGAGACACACCAACCAACATCATTTCTCACTCTATCAATACCTCGAATTGCCTACAAATCCTACAGAAAGATAATCCATGTCCTATGCAACAGATTAAATTTCTATACCATATAATACAAAAGGTACAACCTTACATTCTTGTTAGTCTCTTAAGTATATTTACAACGTGTAACCATACCGCCTATAACAAAACAATATCTTTAACTACAAAAAAATCTGACAACTCTTCTACTCTCATTAATCCCTACCAACCCCCAGGTCCACCAGAAGACCCATGGGGTCCTTACATACAAGAAGCATCACGTATGTTTGATGTGCCAGAACAATGGATACGTGCCGTTATACAACAAGAATCTGAAGGGCAACTTTTTCAGAATGGCAAACTTATTATGTCCCATAACAATGCCATGGGACTTATGCAGATAATGCCAACAACTTATGATAAAATGCGTATTGCTTATAATCTTGGAAATGATGCCTATAACCCTCACGATAATATCATAGCAGGAACTGCTTATATTCGCCAACTTTATGATCTTTATGGTTCCCCAGGATTTTTAGCCGCTTATAATGCAGGTCCAAAACGTTTAGAAGATTTTATAACGCATAATCGCGCCTTACCACGTGAAACACGTCACTATATCACTGCTATCGGACTACGTGTTACCAGTGTCTCTCCTGTCAACCGTTCTTTAGCAGATATTACAATTTCAAGCTACAACATACACCCTCAACATCGTCATACTAAATCACCCTAAATCATCCACTCAGATAACAGCAACCACTTCGTCTAAAATGTATTGGACTAAACACATCATACATAATCAGAAATTAGCCGAAAATACATCACTACAAATTGCAGTTCTTTCTCTAAAACAACAATAACTATACCCCTTTAAGCCATATTAAGTTTAAAAAGATTGAATACTCACCAAAGGATTATTATTTCGACCCGAATAACGATCTATAATTTGCTTTACGCCAGAGGCAGCTTCTTTAGCCGTCATTGTGACAAACTCATCCCATTGTTTACCACAAGAAGATAATTGTATTGTATGAAGTTGTGTTACAGCACCTGCTTCTTTCCCATCTTTATCTTTGACCCGCCAAATTATTTCTAAAGATTGCGTATCTTGTTTATCAGTAGAGCTCCTGATAGGCACCTTTACTGCTTGAACCACTCCAGAAACAATAAAATCAGCATGATTATTACTTTGTTGAATAATATCTCTTTTATCCTGAAAATATAAAATAAACTGCTGAGAAAGTGCTTCATGGTCACCACAAAGCTTCTTCTGTACACCTGAAAAATATACTCCTGTAAAATAAATACGCGCAGGACGATTTTTAAGGCTTGTCGGATCTTTCTGCATATTTTCTGCTTGAATCCCTATAAGATCTGCCGTGATTTTAGGCGCAATTTTTTCAGCCATAGTGTTAAGTAGAGCAGCATCTACTGACATCCATCGAGCTAGCGGAATAGATGTTCCTTCTTCAACCGCACTAACTCTGTTATAAGGATCCATAATACAGTAAAAAGGCGTTATAGACATATCATGTTGATGAACGTACATCTTAAGCCACCAATCCCCTTTTTGGAGAGGACGAACAATAGCTGGCACTGTTTGTGCTTGTAAAGCCGTAGCCATAGATTGTTCCCACACATGTATGTTAGTCTGCGATAAAAACACATGATCAGGTGGAGGTACTACCAACTGTACCGGACGAACAAGACCAGAGTTTTGTTTTCGAGAGTAAGACGTATCAACACATCCTGTTAAAAAGAATAGTATTGTACAACCCAAAGATCCAAAAAGACATATTTTAGAACGAAAATCCCTTAAAAATCTCATAAAGAAACTCACGACTTTTCAATTCTTGGTGCAATTACTGAAATTTGACGCCCTAATTGCGTTTGACGTGCAAACATACCTCGTCTATAGCTAAAAAAACGTTTTTCGTCAGATAATGTATCTACATTTAAAGCATGTACTGTGCCAAGGCCAACCTGACGCAAACGAAAAACACACCATCCTGTTAAATCAAACCAATAATGCCCTAGACGTGAACTAGGTATAAAAAAAGACGCTGCGTGTTTGTCTCCGGATAGCACGGTTTCGCGCATATCTTCTGCTATTTCATAGCTCTTTTGCGCAATACAAGGACCTATAACAGCATAGATATTTTGACGCACCGCCCCTAAAACCACCATAGCCTCACATGTTGCTTCAAGGACACCTGCTAACGTCCCTCGCCACCCAGCATGAGCCGCACCAACAATTTTTCCATCTGTTGTACTCAATAAAACAGGTGCACAATCAGCCGTAATAATAGAAAGCGCTAAATTGGATTCACACGTCACAATCGCATCTGCTTGTTGAGCTTTTTCTAAAGCCCATGATTGTGTTGCTGTCACAACCCTATTCCCATGCACTTGTATCACGCCGAGTAAATGTGTTGCTTCAATCCCTAAATACGCTGCAACACGGCGACGATTTTCTATAAGGTTTTCTAACTTGTCATCCTGTTTGTCCGCCTCCCCTTGTTCGCCTCGTTGTTTCAAAGGCAAAGAACAATTTAAACTCTCATAAACCCCAGAAGAAACACCGCCTTCGCGTGTAAAAAATCCATGTCGTATGTGCGCTAAAAGTGGACTTGTTAGTGGCGATAATGGAGTACCCGTCATCATGTTGTATTTTCTGTAAACCCGGGAGGTGCAGGCAAAAAGGGTGAAACAAGTGCTATTACTTTAAATAAATGCCCCATTTCTTCTGAAGCAATCATTCTATGAGTACTCTTTCGTAAGATTTGTGCTTCCTCTAAAGAAAAAGAAGCCCTTTGCGCAAGTTGCTCGGTACGTTCCACAATACCAAGACGCTGTAAAAAAATCCCCTGCGTTTCTGTGCCATAAACAGCTGCGCCAGCCTGACGCGCAGCAGCAGCAAAAGCAGTAAAATCAACGTGTGCCGTTAAATCAGCTTCTCCTGCCTTTTCTAGCGGTGCTACTCGTTGCGCTTGACGTAAAGCCTGAAGAGAATCCCCCGTAAGAAGGGTTTCATGGCCATAATCAATAAACAAAGCGACCCCGGGCATTTGTGTAAAACGTTGACCTAACCATTGCGCGATAGCGATAGCGGGTTCGCATAACTCAACCACCGTTTCTGACTTTAACGCGCGACCATCTGGTAATACAGGCGCTACAGAAGGAACAAGCTGAAACATACCCTTATACACATAACGCTCATACCATACCGCGTTTTTTTGGATAAATTGTCGAATAGGCAAAGCATCAAGAAACTCATTCCCGATTAAAATAAGCGGTCCTTCGGGAAGATCTGTCAGGCACTCATGCCAAATAGGCGTGACATAAGAACAAAGAGCTTGACGCTGTCTTTCCCGTAAAAGAGACGACGTTTCAATAAGATGCACTTTTTGTGCTTTTGCCATCGTGGGTACACAACGGGTTATAAGGCGTAAGGCATCAGCCATGAGTGTTCCTCTCCCGGGTCCCGCTTCAGCAAAAAGAAACGACGATGGACATTTCATTCCCTGCCAAACAAGTGCTACCCATGCACCGAGAAGCTCTCCAAACACCTGACTCATTTCTGGTGCTGTTACAAAATCGTTCCAAAAATGTGTTGTTGCGTAATAATGGGCATTAGCTTGCGCCATAAAATGATCAAGTCTTTGTGCACAAGAGGACACAACAACACAACTCATTCTTTATGGTCTGTTTCTGTTGTCAAAGATTCTTGAGGAAGAGAAATCCCCGCATAAGGCGGTTTGTACCAAGCATAAATCATTAAAGCGACACCCGCCAAAAACATCGGGATACACAACAACTGCCCCATCGTTGCTCCTCCAATCAAAAAGCCTAAAAAAGCATCTGGTTGGCGGAAAAGTTCACAAAACGAACGCGCACAAGCATAACCAACAAGGAACATCCCCGCTAAAAACCCTGAATGTTGGCGAAAACGAACGTTACGTGAAGCGATATATAATACTGTAAATAAAAGTAACCCTTCTGTTAAGGCTTCATAGATCTGAGACGGATGACGTGGAATCATACCCCCCTCTGGAAAAATCATAGCCCAAGGTAAACTTGCGGGCGCCTCACGCCCCCAAAGTTCACCATTGATAAAATTAGCAAGCCTCCCTAACCCAAGCCCTATAGGTACCGTAACCGTAACACGATCTGCAAAAGCAAGAAAATTTAATTTCCATCGCCATGTAAAAAGAGCTATCGCGACGATGACACCGAGCGCCCCTCCGTGAAAAGACATCCCCCCATGCCATACTTCTAACATCGCCATAGGGTGGCTAAAATAATAGTCAGGCTGGTAAAACAATACATATCCTAACCGCCCACCCAATATAATCCCTAATGTCACCCATGTGAGAAAATCATCTGCTTGTTCTGGTGTTGCCACTTGTGGTGTAGAAACAACAAGTTTCCGTAAAAGCAAAATACCTAATACGATACCCGCAATATAAGACAGAGCATACCATCGTATAGATAAGGGACCAATATGCACGACTACTGGATTAAATTGTGGAAACATCAAAACAGGAAGCATGAGAATATCTTTTTTTTTAAAAAAAAACAAAATTAGTAATAAGGGGTTGCCGTCGCTAAATAATCTTGCACATAGCGCCTAATTCCTTCTTCAAGCGACGTAAAATGCCCGGTATAACCTGCAGCTCGTAAACGTGTCATATCTGCCTGTGTATAAGATTGATATTGACCACGAAGAGAAAGAGGCATATCCACAAACTCAACACACCTTTTATAACCAGCGGCATCACAAACAGCATGTGCTAATCTAAATAAGTACGCGCTACCCCTGTACCACAGTTAAACACACCCGATACAGACGGCGTATCATAAAGCCAAAGCATGATATTAACCACATCTTGCACCCAGATAAAATCACGCGCTTGCATACCGTGGTCTAAATCCGCTCGATGAGAACGAAATAATCTTGCAGGTTCACCTCTACAAATCTCATCGTACTTTACTTTAACAACTGATACCATATTACCTTTATGATATTCGTTAGGACCATAAACATTAAAAAATTTTAATCCTACCCACTGAGGAGGAGTTTTATTTTCTTTTGCTAAAGTAAGAACTTGTTGATCAAATACATGTTTAGACCAACCATATAAATTCATTGGTGTTAATGTTTGAATCAGATGAGGAGAATCAGAAAATTGTTCAGGTTTTTCGGCTAACCCATACGTTGCTGCAGAGGACGCATAAATAAACCGTGTTTTTGTACGGGTACACCACTCCCACAATTTCCGCGATAAAGCAACATTGGTTTGCCAAACTTGGTCACCATCATAGGCTGTTGTTTCGCAAATAGCCCCCATATGAAAGAGCATATCAGCCCGATCAAGATTTTCTAAAAAAGTTGGCAGAGCATCTAAATTTTCAGGATTTGGATTAATAAAGTGTACAGGAGGATGGCTTGCAATATTACGCCATTTCCCTTGAGTCCCTAACTTGTCAATAATAACTGTTTCCAACCCTCTTGCAACCAATGCTGCTTGAAGACATGAGCCAATAAATCCGGCTCCTCCTGTAATAATAATCATAAAAGTAACATATAAAAAACGCCCATAGTCTTTCACATTTCTCTTAAAATGCAAACAAAGAGATTATAACAGAAATGCTCTTTTTAGACCTGAAAAAGAAAATAATATACTTAAACGTAATATTGAACCTGAGAAACCCATTACGGCATCGTTTTATGAAGAGTCTCCGTCAATACTTTTAGAATTGCGCTATCTGGCTCCCCTAAAGGCATTTCATAGCGCGCATCTCCCCTACTTATCGCAAAAAGCCCCCACGCTTTACGCCCGTCTTTTGTAAAAATAACCACAAGCTGATCACTCGCGCAACTATGCGGTTTACATAAAGTACCCATAAAATAAGGCTTACCGGCAATCACTAAAGATTGCGCTGGCGTTGTTACTGCACGTGGCAATGTAGCCCAACGTGGCAACGTCATCATTGTCTGATACGCTTTTGAAAAAGGCGGCGTATGCGCCATACCCTCAAGAGTATGTTCGTATGCGCTATCCTGACCTGTCCCATTCCCTGGTATCAACGACGATCTTAATGATTCAGAAGAAGACTCAACAGCTAATGCTGGTAAAATGGTAAAAGAAAAAATAAAGGTAATAGAAGCAACAAATGCAAATAAAAAGGAGCGCATAGATCCTCGGCTTATCATAATGTCTTGTCGGGATATAGTAATAAAATACGCTAACGAATGCTGCTTTCTAGCACTCTGTAACAGCCAAAAATTTTTATGACATTATTTTTGCAATAAACAGACATAAAAGCCTATTTTGGCGCACCCGAAAGGACTCGAACCTCTAACCCCCAGATTCGTAGTCTGGTGCTCTATCCAATTGAGCTACGGGTGCTTTATAGGCTTCTTTTTAAACGAGACGTTTATTTCTTGCAACCCCTAAAAATTCATATTCTGTTTTTTTAACCTCTTTTTACACTATAAAAAATAGTACACTTAGGATACAGCTCTCCAATGTTAAAAATACGCTCACCTAAGCGAGTATCTCACGGCCGATGTAAGGTAATATGGGCTCGGCAATCTGGTGTGCCATAGAGACCGTAAAAAACTTTTCCTTTTGGCTGTGCCATAAAAACCATAGGATAAGGCTGTCCACGCGCATCTTTCAAAGTCAGCGTCGCACGGTAATCGTGACGTGATTTGTTGGGCACACCTCGTAAAACGAGTGCTCCAGTACCTGGCACAAAAATCATATGTCTAGGTCTTATTTGCATAAATGACGGATTCTCTACAGGGCACTCTGTCCCCTGATCACGTTCCAAAGTCCCAATCCAATCCCCGTACGGATCGCGAGCGGCTCTCGAAGAACAAGCACATAAACTTATACCTACCCATAACAAAACACACCTACGCAACGTGAAAAAATAGGCTAATGTATTTTGTTTTTCTTTTTTATCCATGTTACGAGTCGCGCTCATCGTGCTATAAACAAGTTAAACAAAGCTATAAGTTCATCAAAAATCTGTATAAGTTATCTATACTACGTTACACACCTTTTAACCTGTTTTTTGAAAATCATCTAAAAGTAAATTTAACCCTGTGAAAGTCTAACTCTGTGACAAAAACTTCTTCTCTCTCTCACACGCCAGAAACTGCCTTACACCATGATCGTATTTTAATCCTCGATTTTGGGAGTCAAGTCACACAACTCATTGCACGCCGTATCAGAGAAAGTGGCGTTTATTGTGAAATTTGGCCTTTTAATGTCTCTCAAGAGCGAATTTCAAAGTTTGCCCCGCGTGGTATTATTCTTTCTGGCGGTCCAGCGAGCGTTAATGATGCAGAAGCACCGCGTATACCTGACAGTGTTTTTACGTGTGGTGTACCTCTGCTTGGCATTTGTTATGGTCAACAAGCCATGTGTAAACAGCTTGGAGGACATGTTGAAAGCAGTTCTACACATCGTGAATTTGGACGTGCTTCTCTTGAAATCACCGCTGATTGTGCCTTATTCCAAGGTGTATGGACCCCAGGTGATAAAGAACAAGTCTGGATGAGCCATGGCGATAAAGTCACGGCAATTCCTTCTGGCTTTCGTGCCGTCGCCGTCAGTCAAGGTGCACCCTTTGCTGTAATTGCTGACGACTCACGCCACTTTTACGGTGTGCAGTTCCATCCGGAAGTTGTTCATACTCCACACGGTGCTCTTTTACTCCGCCAATTTACACACCATATTGCAGGTTGTACAGGAACGTGGACCATGGCGGGTTTCCGAGAAATGGAAATCCAAAAAATTCGTGAACAGGTTGGTCATGGACATGTGATTTGTGGGTTATCGGGCGGTGTTGACTCTTCTGTTGCTGCCGTCCTCATTCATCAGGCTATTGGCAAACAACTCACCTGTATTTTTGTTGATCATGGTATGTTACGAGCTGGCGAAGCCCAAGACGTTATTCACACTTTCCGTGATCAATTCAATATTCCACTCATACACCGCGATGCGTCTGACCTTTTCCTTACCGCCCTTGATGGTGTTACCGATCCGGAAATAAAGCGTAAAACGATTGGTCGCCTTTTTATTGAAGTGTTCGAAGAAGAAGCTGCCAAATTAGGCGGTGCGCAGTTCTTAGCACAAGGCACCCTTTACCCTGATGTAATTGAAAGCGTCAACCCTGCTGGCGGTCCTTCAGTGACTATCAAATCCCACCACAATGTGGGAGGACTGCCAGAACGTATGAATATGAAACTTGTTGAACCTTTGCGAGAACTTTTCAAAGACGAGGTTCGTGCCCTTGGGCAAGTTCTTGGCATTCCACAAAACTTTATTGGACGGCACCCGTTCCCGGGTCCAGGATTAGCCATTCGTATTCTCGGCGCCATAACAGAAGAGAGATTAAAGATACTTCAGCATGTCGATAAAATCTTCCTCGAAGAAATTCGATCGGCGGGTTTATACGATTCTATATGGCAAGCGTTTGCCGTGTTACTCCCTATACGCACTGTTGGGGTCATGGGAGATAGCCGCACTTATGATTATGTTTGCACTTTACGGGCTGTTACCAGTACCGATGGTATGACCGCTGATGTTTACCCCTTTGATATAATTTTCCTCAACTATGTTGCGACCCGTATTGTCAACGAAGTACAAGGCATTAACAGAGTGACTTACGATATTACATCTAAACCACCCGGAACAATTGAGTGGGAATAAAATGACATCAACCTACTCCCAATCAAGTTAATACAAGAAACACGCGTGCTTTTACGTAATGAATAGAGAACAAGAAAGATTATTTAATCTGTTAATTTTTGCACATAGAGCCGGTATAATGGTGCTAGCATAATCCTTGTTTTACGAGCATAGATATTTGTAAAAGCGTCTATAGCGAGTTTTGGACAACGTAATGGATCCGTACCATATGGTAATGGCTCTTGCCATAAATAGTCATCAAACCCTATAATTCCCCCCCCCCTCAAAAGTCGGAAACTTAATACCGCATCACACAACACATCAGACGCTTGATGCGATCCATCAATATAAATAAAGTCAAAATACCCAGCTTTCCCTTCTGCTAATAATTTCGGTAACGCTCTATCACTAAAACTTTTATGAATAATAACTTGAGCTACATGGCTCACCTTACTTTGTGCTACTTTAATATTGTAATGAAAGCGTTCCTCAACAGCAGTCCATTCATGCTCTATCAAACCATTTGGAGCATAAACGTCTTCGCCTCTCTCCCAGGTATCAACACAATGTACCTCTATATCCCGACACGAAGCTAATTTCTCAATAAGGTAACTCGTACTTCTTCCCTCGAAACAACCAATCTCCAAAACACGTGTAGGCTTCAGTTGCGCAAAAAGGGAATCCCATACACCTGTATTTTCTGTTTCATTGAACCATGCATTAGTAAAATTATATTCAAGACTACTCATACCACCTCCTCCATTTATTTAATCATAAATTACTAAATCAATAGATAATTGGAATAATATTTATCACTAACTTTAACACCAGAAACCTATATGTAATATAGATTACAGAAATGTAACAGTTTTATAATAACAGAACTCCTTCACATTTACAAGCTCTACCATCTATGATAGCCGTAAAAAACAACAGGATTCATGACCATTAACCATACCGATAGCCTGCATCCAAGCATAAATCATAACAGGACCAATAAA
Source organism: Acetobacter sp. (assembly GCA_017474285.1). Lineage (GTDB taxonomy): Bacteria > Pseudomonadota > Alphaproteobacteria > Acetobacterales > Acetobacteraceae > Acetobacter. The sequence goes on along the minus strand of JAFVHT010000001.1, from coordinate 25,393 downwards.
AACAAAACCGCGTTTTTTCAAAGCTGTTGTCAGAAAACGCGATCGCGGTGTTTGTTGTAAACACGTATCTGTTTGATATGTTTCACTCTGTGAAGCGATAGACCAAACAAAATCGGAAAAATCCTCGCCTTGCTGGTGCATTGTAACCCACGCACGCGCATTGATGATCACGGCAGCAATTTTTTGTTTTGAACGGATAAGATTTTTATCCATAACAAGACGCGCTTCATCTTCGGGTGTCATCGTCGCTACTTTATGCGGATCAAATCCATAAAAAGCACGACGCAAAAAGTCACGCTTTTGTAATACGACATTCCACGATAAGCCACATTGAAAACTTTCTAGCACCAATGTTTCCCAAAGCTGGCGGCTCTCATAAACAGGGTGCCCCCATTCTGTATCGTGATAATCGCGTATAACAGCATTAGCCTCTGCCCACCGACAACGACTTAAAGAGTTTTGGACAGTAAATACGGTCATTTTTGATTTCTACACATCATTACACGTTATTATACGTTCCAACACTGTCATAAAAAACAAAAACCCGTAAAAATCGTAAAAACATGTGTGATCTTAACAACTTCTTAATAATTTTTGTTTAATATTTTCATACAGTGGCAACAGTTAAGGTAGAACCCTTATTTTATGTTGCACAATTTTCTTTAACGGATAAGGAAACTTTTATGACATCTGTTACACCGAACAACCTGTCATGGTCGATGACGGCCTCTTTTATGAATGGCATGAACAGCGATGCTAAACATCATGGTGTGGATTCTCTGTCAGAACATGCTAAACCCTCTGATAACCAGAATCAGGATACCATACAACTTTCCCACGCCTCACAACGTGATCAAAATGGGGGGGGGGAATACACGTTTATAACGCTCTAGGCGCCGTCATAAACAGTGTTACAACCTCAACAACGCAAAATTCCCAACAAACAAATGCGCAAACAGCGTCTTCTTCTATGAAGTTTTCAGGAAGAAACGAGCCAAACAAACAATAGCCTCTCAACAAATTTTGAACTTTCTCTTTCTGCGGCACAAAGCCAATCTTTATTTGGCAGTAGTGCGGGCGTGTATGGCGTTTATTTTTCAGCGTCTATGGCGCAAAGCAGCAACGCAAGTGAATTTTCTTATACAATTGAGGTATTAAGCGCGAACCCTGTCAATTTTACGAACATTTCTGTTTCAATGGCTGAGGGTGTCAATCAAAATGGCAGTACATATGCCTCTTTCTCTCTATCAACAAATTTTCAAGCCTCTGCATCTACGATGCCCAGCATAGCGCTAGACCCATCTTCGGTGAGTCATAACGCTAACGGCTATCGCTTACAATCGACCGCAACGGCTTCATCATCAATAGGACAAAATGCTAACGGTAATTTGAGAGGTGAAAGTGCTCAAGCCTCCTTTTCTTACACGCTCACTAAAATTGACAACAATGCGCGGACATTTTCCTTAGCTGAAAACAAAAGTGACCTCAATGCACAAATGGTCAAGGAGCTTTTTAACACCCCTCCCAAAAAGATGGACAAAACCGATAAAAATGCTGACCAAGCTCATAAAGTTGTCGCGCAACAGAATACGTCTCTCAAAGTATCTCCTTATACGTCTTCTTCTATGGGGCAAAATTCTTCTTTGGGAAATAACACGCCTAAAACACCAACAACCTCTCTCATCGCTTAAAACTTTTTAAGCGTATTCATCGGCAACGTGATTAGCTTCCCTCTTTGACACTGTCTCGTTGCCGGTTTATAATGGTTAAGAAATTAAGAGGTGTTTTATGTGTATTACGATTTATTACAACCCTGCTTGTGGAACCGCGCGTTCTGTTTTAGAGATGATCCGCCATGCGGGGATTGAGCCTAAAATTATTACCTATCTAAAAACACCGCCTACGCTTGAGGAACTTGAAGCCCTTGTACAACAAGGACCTATTACAGCGCGTGATTTATTACGTACCAAAGAAAAACTTTATACCGAACTCGGGTTAGACAAGCCAAACCTCTCTGAGACTACCCTTTTACAAGCGATTGTTGACAACCCCATTTTATTAAACCGCCCGGTCGTTGTTTCACCAAAAGGGGTTAAAGTCTGCCGTCCTGCTGAAACGGTTCTTTCGCTTTTTCCTTAATCTCTTCATTGCAATTTTAACAAAAATATGAAAATACTAAGATTAAGAATGAGAACGTATTACACAAAACCATTAAAACATGCTTGGTGTTAAGGAACCAATTGTTATAAAATATGCAACAATTGGTTTAGTATGAGAAATTCTTTAATTATTTTTAGGAGATACTATGAAAAAGTTTCCCCTTTTTACGTTGTGCCTTATAGCTTTTCCCCTTTCTGCATGTGGGAAAAATGTAGAAGTCCCAACGCCAACTAAAGAAACATGTTCCTCTGATTATTTATACCACCACCCTAACCTCGAGAAACTTGTTTATACAAACGCTACACCAGAAGCGAGAAGTTTTAGGGCTGCTTGCGCGCAAATTAATAACACAAATTAGACAAAGTACCGATAGTTTTCCATAAGACCCTTAAAAGAGGTTTTTGGTGTTCAGAAACCAGTTGTTGCGAAATAGGCACGTGAATTTTTTGTCCTCCTCTCCAAGAGCACTTTCTACAATTGATGCTACACCAAGACCACCAGCAACACCTGCTACGGCAGAAGCAACAAAAATAACGTGTTCACAAAACTTACTTTGTCTCACCAGAAGAAACTGTATCTTTCACCAAATGGTCGATAATACGGCGAGAAAAAGCGTTGACATCTTTCAAAGGTTCACCACTTTGCAACGTCGCAACGTCGAGTAAAATTTGCGCTAACGGCGTTATATCCTCTTTCGCGCTCACACGCTCGGCTAAAGCATGCATTAACGGGTGCGTTGGGTTGACCTCTAACACAGGAACATCTTTAGGAACGTTTTGACCGCTTTGTTGCATTAATTTACGCAGTTGCGGGTTCATGGCTTCTCCGGCCCCCCCAAGCACCATAGCACTTGCCACAAGCCGATCTGTTGTCCGCACATCTGACACTTTGTCTCCAAGAGCTGTTTTAAGCGCGGGTAAGACTAATTCCATATCGGCTTTTTCTGTAGGTGTTTCTTCAAGAGGACCCAATTTTTCAAGGTCTTTAGACTCTTGCAGCACATTACGCAGCGTTTTCCCTTCATAACTACTTAACCGATCGGGCCAGAACGTATCGACAAGGTCAGACAATAAAAGCACTTCGACACCCCGTGCTTTAAACCCTTCAATATGCGGTGAAGCCTCTAATATCTCAATGTTATCCCCTGTCATATAATAAATAGCCTCTTGCCCGGGCTTCATACGGCTTATGTACTCATCAAACGTTGTAAACCCCTCTACGGCGCTCGAACGGAAACGACTCAACGCCGCTACGTCAGAACGATGCACAGCATCTTCCCACATACCCTCTTTAAGGATAGCCCCAAAATTCTCCCAAAATGGGGTATAGGTCTCTGCCTCTTTACTGCGTTTTTTCAGTTCGGCTAAAACTTTCCCCGTTACCGCTTTACGAATACGGGCAAGCACGGGGGTTGCCTGCAACATTTCGCGCGACACATTGAGGGGGAGGTCGTCTGTATCCACGACCCCTTGCACAAACCGCAACCATGCGGGCAAAATATCGGCTTCATCGGTAATAAACATACGCCGCACATGCAAGCGCACTTTGCTTTTGCGTGTTTGTTCCCCAAATTCAAAAGGCTTAGACGAAGGAATAAACAGTAACGCCGTAAACTCTGTTGTTCCCTCCGCACGCCAGTGTAGTGTATCCCATGGCGTATCAAAATGATGAGTCAGATGACGATAAAACTCTTCCATCTGCTCTTTTGTAATGTCTTGGCGCGGTTTACACCACAAAGCTGTACCCGTATTAGCGGGTTCTTCTTTGCCGTCATGCACAATAACGACAGACCACGCAATGTGATCAGACCATTTCCGAATAATGGATTGTAAACGCCAAGGATCTAAAAATTCCTCAGCATCGTTTTTCATGTGCAGAATAATATCTGTACCCGCTGTTTCACGCGTCGCAGGTTCAATCGTATAAGCGCCTTTTCCGTCAGAAGACCAACGCCATGCCTCATCATCTCCTACCTTACGGGAAATCACATCGACTTTATCTGCCACCATAAAAGCGGCATAGAACCCCACACCAAATTGCCCGATAAGGTTAGGGCGATCCTCTGGTTTGGCATTTTCAAGCTGTTGCCCAAAAGCACGCGTGCCCGAACGGGCAATTGTCCCTAAATTATGAAGCAATTCCTCACGGCTCATACCAAGCCCATCGTCACGAATGGTCAGTAAATGGGCTTCTTTATCCGGAATAAGACAAATACGGGCATTTTCAGGTAAGCTATGAGCAGGGTAGGTCAGTGATTCAAAACGTCTTCTATCCGTTGCATCGGCAGCATTAGCGACAAGCTCCCTTAAAAATATTTCCCGATCTGAATAGAGAGAGTGAACAACGAGGTCAAGCAAGCGCCCCACTTCCGCACTAAAGGCATGGGTTTCACTATGAGAGGCTGAAGAAGCAGTTTCTGTCATGTTCCGAATCCTATTTCTTACAATTTTTAAGGTTTTATCAACACCAATTTTAACAGAATAACACCCGTAACAGGTCTTAAAGGGTTCTATAAGTATTATTATAGAATTGCTTTTGTCTTTTTTCAACCTGATTGACTTTTTAGAGCGTTGCTCTAAGAGATTTTGAACGTTTTTCTCTTTTCTTTTTTATGTTGTTTCTTTAGGTTATTTTTCTGTTGCAAAAAGTCTATTTTTCCTCTAAATACAGTAAAGGCTTGCTTTTGAGTAAGCGATAAAGGTATAAACCCTTTATCAGAGAAAACGGAAATGGGCGCATAGCTCAGCGGTAGAGCACTACCTTGACATGGTAGGGGTCACAGGTTCGATCCCTGTTGCGCCCACCATTTCTGTTATAAAATATATTTTTAAAAGAAAACACCTAGACAAAAAGTAACCTTAAAGACAAAGAAAATCTTTGCGACGCTTTTAGAACACTCGTTCGTGCAAGCGGTCTTAATAACCCAGAAAAAAGAGAAATAAATTATGATTTTTGTTTATTTGGCTGCATTTCTTTTCTGTCTTCCGTTTCTGGCTTTATGCGCGCTGTGTGTTGTCTACGTTCTGCTCCCTGTTCTCCTTGTTCTCGCTTTTTGTGGGGCGATACTCTTAACACCATTTACCTTATGTTTAGACTTATTGGAGTTTGTTGAGTTGGTCTGTATTCATCGTTTTACAAACCTATGTATTAAGGCATATAACGCTGTTTTTAAGAAACAATGTGAGAATGCCGTATGGGAATACGCTTCTATAACAAAAATCATGTGTGGGGGGTAGGAGAACTATCTAGGATGGTAGGAGGACTATTTAGCTAGTAGAGACAGCGTTCATCACGTGCTCTTTAACAGCGATGATCATTTTGTCGATATGATCAGAGAAAATATGATCCGCCTCAGGAAAAACTCTATAATCAATGTCAACACCTTTTTGGGCGTTAAGTTTATCCACCAATTTACGGATTGTTGTTTCAGGCGCAATATGATCCATACCGCCCGCAATCATAAGCCCATTACAAGGGCATGGAGCTAAAAAGCCAAAATCATAATGGGTTGTAGGCGGGGCTATACTGACCCAACCTGTAATTTCTGGTCTGCGCATCAAAAGCTGCATCCCCACAAACGCGCCAAAAGAATAACCGACCACCCATAACCCGCTTGTATGCGGGTTCATTGTTTGGAGCCAATCCAAGGCAGCCGCAGCATCAGAAATTTCCCCCCACCCGCCATCAAACCGCCCCTGTGAACGCCCCACCCCGCGAGAATTATAACGCATCACCGAAAAGCCTAATTTTTCAAACACGCGATATAATTCATACGTAATACGATTATTCATCGTACCGCCCTGTAAAGGATGCGGATGCAACACCAGCGCAAGGGAGGGATTCACAACATGTGAATGACAATAACGCCCCTCAAGACGCCCGTCAGGACCAGTAAACATAATTTCAGGCATCAATCCATACCGTCAAACAGCACAACACTACTATGGCTTTTTAAGAGTTGTTAAGCAACATAGGCAGACACAAGAGCAAATTCTTGTATAGTTTAGCACAGTTTTGAGCGTTTATCTACTGTGTTGTGTTAAGCGCAGTTACTTTAACGCCGAGAAAGTTCAGCCTCAATAAAGTTCAGCCTCAATGTAGCTCGACAATTCTGAATTTTGCCATTTATTAGCTTTTTCTTTTAAAGCTTCGACAAGATGACAAATTTCCTGTGAATCTTGTTGTCTACTATAAATATCTATTTTTAAAAGAAAAGCTTCAACAACGACTTTACGAAATTCAGAATATTGATCTCCGTCGAATATAACAATAATTCTGTTGCAATATTCATTTACTATAGATTTCTCCAGAACATTATTACACAAACTTTTTTTAAATTTCTTTAAACTCATATCAAAACACTGGACTATCATTCGACAATCTGAAGAATCTTTCTCCAAACGATCTTTTATATTCTTAAATCTACGTGCAAATTCTATAAAAGTCTCTGGTAACTGATCCTCTCTATATCTCCAATCTCCTAACAAGACATACCACTTTTTACAAAGCACTTCGACAACCCATTTACGGAATAAAAATGCTTGTGCGTTCTTAAACCTTTCAATAAAATCATCAGAAACCTGAATGAAACGAATACGACAATCTTTATTACTATCGCACTGTGACAGTTCAGGAAAGTCGTCAATAAGTTCTCTAGCCATTTTCTCACGTTCTCTAATCACTTTTTCTTTCACGACGTGACCATTTTCTTCTTTACTCTCACAAATTATTTTACTTTCTTGCTCAGCCCACAGAGAAAACAAAAATCCTTTTAAATCTTCACATTGTTTATAAACCCGACACGCTTCATCCCAATCTCCAAATTCACACAAAACATTTGCCTTTTGATATAAGGAACAAGCATACAAATAGTTATTTTGATTATCTTTATATCTCTCAATTACTTTGTCGTACATCGTAATTATATCATCAAACCAGTACCCAGATTCACTAATGATAAGTTCACTCAGAGCACTTTCTTGTAAAAAAAATAACATTTTATCAATATCAATGATTCTTATCTCCCTCTCTTCTATTAACTTCCAAACCAAATTACAAATTTCAGCCACTTCTTTATAACGACCAAGATTGTTAAAAACTCTTCCCTTGTTCAAAGAAGTCCATATATCAAGTCTGTCAGACTTTCTATGTGATAAAGGTATTTTTTCATAAAGACAGATGATGTTTTCATAAATAACAAGTGCTTCATCCCACATACCACGTTTATAAAAATCATACGCTTTATTATAAGCAAATAGACACTTTTTAACACTTTCTTTAAACACTGTTAACATTATATCGTTAATATTATTACATAAAAATTTACTTTCAAATCTGCTAAAAAGCTTCTTATAAATTCTAGAAGCAGATTCAAAGTCTTTTGAGACTTTTGCTTTTTCATTAAATGCTTTAACAATTTTCGTATGCGCCTTACCAACTTGCTCACGCAAGTTAGACTCCTCTGCTTTCTCAAATTTCTTGACCATCTCAAGATAAGTTCGCAACATTTCCTTTTTATTGTTCTGTTTACAACAAACATATCCCTTACCTATGAAAGCTTTTGCAACATATTCTTTTAACAAAAGCTCTTGAGTTTTCTTAAACCTTTTAATAATCTCTTCATACACAGTAAAGGCTTCTCCAAAACGATTAAGCTTAACAAGTACATCCCTCTTACTAAGACATGCTTTTGCAAATATTTCTGGAAAATCAGAAAATTTCTTAACAACACTTTTATATACTTCAAAACCTTCTTCCAAACAGCTAACTTTTTTTGAACAATCAAGTTCGATACTCTTAATAAGAGCATTTCCTCTACCAAGATATGCTTCAGCAATTACTTTACGAAAAGAATCTTTTTCGTCATTTTGAGGTATGCTGATTAAAGGTATACTGATTACTTTCTCATAACACTTAACTGCCTGAGAACAATTGCTTTTTCTGATGAAGAAATCCCCCACTTCAACACAAGCCTTAGCAAGACGAAGAGAAGAAATAGGTTTTGTTATCTTTTCAATCTCATTGAAACATTTTTCGTAAAACGCAAGCTCATGCTCTTTTTCTGCAATTTTTGCCAAACCAAGAAAAGCTAAAGCCATTACCTCATGACATGAAGATTCAAGCTGAAAAGACTTAATAAGTTTAACCCACTCTTCACAAACTATCTCCGCTTTTGAAAAATCCCCTTCTTCGATTGCTTTCATCACGCCATTATAATCTATACGAATAATCTGTTGACATGCTTTAATAACTTCTTCCTTGACCTCTTCCTTATCTCTATAGTTATCCCTAATTTCTTGATATGTTTCACGTGCCTTTTCCGATTTATCTTCCAACAAATAAACCTCACCTATTCCAAGATATGCTTTTACAACCATCTCAAGAGAAGAAACAGACTTTTCATCAATAACTTCTTTATATGCCGTAAAAGCTTCTTCCAAACGCTCCTTGAAATTACCAAGCTTTATCAATTCGATAAGCGCATTACCTTTACCAAGATATGCTTTTGCAACTATTCCACGAAAACCAATGTTTTCTTTAGAGGTTAGCTCATTCAACAATTTACCAATTTTTTCTAGAGGCGATCTTTCCCCAACATCAGAAAATCTACGTATAATTTTTTCATATTCTTTAAGAGCCTTGTCCCATTTTTTGCAATTCATAGCAGAATCTCCGTTTTTGAGAAGGTCTTCCGCCGCTGATTTTGAAAAATTTTTTATTGAAAAAAACGAGGTAAACAAACCTGGAAACAATTTTACTAAAGAGACTAAAAAAGTCACAATACCCCCACCAATAACGTACGACTTATATTCCTTATAATAAAGAACAATATGTATATACAAATCAGATAACAAATTTCTCTACTCCTAACTCTGTCCAGCACTTTCCTACAATACATAAATTTCATTCTCTCAAATAACAACGTGCTTTCACCTCTCACTTTATAAACATGCTACCCCCTCAAAACATCGTCTATTATAAGAATCTATGACCACACCACACCCTCAACGACCAATGACTTACCTTGATGCCAATGCCACCGAACCCCTCCGTCCTTGTGCAGCTGACGCAATGCTGGAAGCCGCTCGTTTTGTTGGTAACCCTTCGTCTATTCATACAGCGGGGCGGGCAGCGCGGGCTTTATTAGAAAATGCGCGTGAAACCATTGCCCATGCTCTTGGAGCAGATCCTCTTCACTGTATTTTTACCTCAGGGGGCACAGAAGCGAATGCTCTTGCTCTCCATGGTCTGAGCGCAGGTCGGCAATTGCTTATTGGACGCACTGAACACGACGCTGTGCGGCAAAGTGTGCCTACGCAAGCGCCTTTAGAATGGTTAGATGTTGACCAAAATGGGCAAATACGCCTTGATCTCTTAGAACAAGCCCTTGCCAAGCCTGATGCTTTACCTGCGTTTGTGTGCTTAATGTTTGCCAATAATGAGACCGGTGTTTTACACCCTATGGCAGAAATTGTACGACTATGCCGCCATTACGGTGCTCACCTGCATGTTGACGCTGTACAAGCCCTTGGACGCGTAGAACTTTCCCTTTTAGAACAACATTTTGATAGTTTAGCCTGTTCAGGGCATAAAATTGGCGGACCAAAAGGCGCAGGCGCTCTTTTAATCCAAAACACAACACACATGTCCTTTACACCTCTCTTTGTTGGTGGTGGACAAGAACAAGGACGACGGGGCGGAACGCCGGCTCTCCCTTCTATTGTCGGGTTTGCCGCTGCTCTTCAAGACGCCCTACAGCACCCTGTTGCTTATGAACCGCTTCGTCATCGTTTAGAACAAGCCGCCCGTTCTCTTGGTGCCGTTATTTGTGGAGAAAAAGCCCCGCGATTAGGCAATACAAGTTGTTTAGCCCTCCCTGGACAGAAAGCCCAAACGCAACTCATGCGGTTAGATTTAGAAGGCATTTGTGTTTCTGCGGGTTCTGCTTGCTCTTCTGGTAAAGTCACGATTTCGCATGTTTTAGAGGCTACGGGGTTCGGCGATTTAGCGGGGCAAGCGATCCGTGTTTCTCTGCCTTGGAACGTTACAGAAGCTGATATTGAGCATTTTATACAAACATATACGCGACTTGTTGCCACTTCGACAAAAACACCTTAAAAGTTGTTTTGATGACAACACTCTATTTTGACCACGCTGCAAGTACCCCATGCGATCCACGTGTGCGCGACGTTCTCATGAACGCTTTAGAACACACAAATGCGAACCCTCATAGTACGACGTATGAAGCTGGACGTGCTGCAACACATATGGTTGAACACGCACGCGCCCATGTTGCAACTCTTATTGGCGCTGACCCGCGCGAAATTATTTTCACCTCTGGGGCAACAGAGTCCAATAATTTAGCCATTAAAGGGGCTGTTCGCCATTTAAAACACATGGGGTCAACACGCCGACGTGTTATCACCATCGCAACAGAGCATAAATGTGTGCTTCAAAGCGTTACAGATCTTAAAACAGAAGGATTTGAGTCTGTTATCCTCCCTGTTGACTCAGAGGGGCGCCTTGCCCCTGAAACGCTGATCCACGCTTTAGAAACGCCCACTGCACTCGTTTCAATCGCTGCTGTTAATAATGAGACTGGTGTTTTACAAGATTTGACTCTTTTTGGGCGTCTCATACACGAAGCCGGGGCGTTATTTCATTCTGATTTAGCCCAAGCCGCTGGCAAAATCACCCTTAATGTTCGCGATCTCTGCCTTTCACTCGCTTCTATTTCTAGTCATAAATTATACGGACCTAAAGGCACAGGGGCTCTCTTTATACGCCGCACACCCCGCGTGCGCTTACACCCTCTTTTTTCAGGCGGAGGACAAGAACGAGGTTTACGGTCTGGTACCTTGCCTGGTTTTTTATTAGCAGGTTTTGGAGAAGCGTGTCACATTGCTGACCAAGAACACACACAGGATTATCAACATCTCACTCATTTACAATCGCTCTTTCTTAATAGGTTAAAGCAGAAGATTCCCGGGTGTTGTGTCAACGCTAATTCAGCACCACGTTTCCCCGGTATTATTAGTCTACGTTTACCAAAAGGAATAAAAGCACTTGACGTTATCTCGCATCTTCCCACGCTGGCTGTTTCATTAGGCTCGGCGTGTTCTTCTGCGGTATTAGAACCATCTTATGTGCTCCAAGCTATGGGACTTCCTCGTTCAGAAGCCGAAAGAAGTTTACGCTTTTCTCCCGGACGGTTTAGCACGGTTATAGACATAGAACGTGCGGTTGATGAACTCGCCGACGCGGTTTCACAAATTCATGAGACAAACTGATTATAGATAAATATAGTCTTTCAAGACGACTTAAGGTAAAAGATGTTATCAAAACACTTTTTGTTATACTCGTTTTAACAGGATAAAAACGGATGCCAAAAATGACATTTATTGGACAAGACGGCACAACCCACACCGTCGATGCACCCCTTGGTCTTTCTGTATTAGAAATTGCCCATAAACATGACATTGATATTGAAGGAGCTTGTGAAGGCTCTTTAGCCTGTGCAACCTGCCATGTCATTGTCGATCCTGATTGGTATGATCGCCTTAAAACCCCCGAAGAAGATGAAGAAAATATGCTTGATCTCGCCTTTGGAGTTGAAAAAACGTCACGCCTCGGTTGTCAAATTATTATGACGGATGCGCTTGATGGGTTGGTCGTACGCTTACCACGTAAATCCTAATACACGCAAAAATTAAAAGGAGCGTCTATGCGTATTCTTGTTGCCATGTCAGGCGGGGTTGATAGTTCTGTTGTCGCTGCCCGCCTCATGGAAGAAGGGCATGACGTCATAGGCGCAACTTTACACCTTTATACAGCACCGCAACAGCAAGCACAAAAAGGCACGTGTTGTGCCGGGCAAGATATTCGTGATGCAAAACGTGTTGCTGATCAATTGGGTTTTCCCCATTATGTGATCGATGCTGAACAACGCTTTCAAGAAAGTGTCATTAACCATTTTGTTGATTCCTATGTGGCAGGAGAAACACCTGTGCCATGCATTGCTTGTAATCAGGGGGTAAAATTTACCGATCTTCTCGGTCTTGCGCGTGAAATTGGTGCCGACGCCATGGCAACAGGTCATTACGTCAGACGTGTTGAAACCTCTCAAGGCGTTGAATTACACCGCCCACGCGATGCCTCACGTGATCAAAGCTGGTTTTTATTTGCCACAACGCGCGCGCAACTTGATTTTTTACGGTTTCCACTCGGGGATATGCCCGATAAAAAAGCTGTTCGTCAAGACGCTGAACGTTTTGGTTTATCCGTCGCTCATAAACCCGATAGTCAAGACCTCTGTTTTATACATAACGGTTCTTATAGTGCCATCGTGGAACGCAAACACCCTGAAATGGCGGGACCTGGTGACATTGTCAATCAAGAGGGACAGGTTGTTGGACAACATGAAGGTGTTTTACGATTTACTGTTGGGCAAAGCAAACGTTTAGGAAACGCAGCTTCTCTCCAAGGAGAGCGCCAAATGGTTGTCGGAATAAACCCTCAATTACGAAGAATTATCGTCGGTCCTCGTGCACAAGCCTGTGTCAGCACGTTGACTTTGCGTGAGGTTAATTGGCTCATTGAGCCCCCTCTCCAAGGATTAGAGTGTTGGGTACAAATGCGTGCGCGCGAAGTGCCGAGACAAGCGCGTGTTATTCCCTTTTCTGAAAATGGGGCTCTTGTCTCTCTTGCCGAACCTGCCATGCCCGCCCCCGGACAGGCTTGTGTTTTTTATCAAGAAAGCCGTATTTTAGGAGGCGGTTTTATATGCCGCCCAAGTCAGAAGATAAATTCAGAACCTAAAAAGGAATAAATTGATGACAGATGGACGCCTTGTCATAGGAACACGTCGGTATTCCTCATGGTCATTACGGGGATGGCTCTGTGTACGCCGTGCAGGATTATCTGTCACTGTCGAAACCTTACGCCTTTCTGGCACGGGTAACACAGCTGAAATTAAAGCACTTTCTCCGAATGGCTGTGTCCCCTATTTAGAACATAACGGGGCTATTCTGTGGGATTCCCTCTCTATTGCAGAATATTGCGCAGAATTAGCGCCTGATTTATGGCCCACAGAACGCTGTACCCGCGCACAAGCACGCTCTTTTACCGCAGAAATGCACTCTGGTTTTCGTGCTCTCCGGTCAACACTTCCCATGACTCTTGGACGTGAAGGGTGTCCACTACCAACAGAACTCTCAGATGATGTTCGTTCTGACATTGCACGAATTAACGCTATTTGGACAAAACAACGCTGCCAATATGCCCAAGAAGGACCCTATTTATTCGGTGCCACTTTTGGCAATGTTGACGCCATGTTCGCGCCTGTTGTTCTCCGTTTTCTTTCTTACGCGGTCTCAGGTCTTTCACAAGAGGCACAGGCTTATATGCAGGTTATTCGACACCATCCCCTCATGCAGGAATGGGTACATGACGCACAGCAAGAACCTAAAGAATGGCAATTACCTCAATACGAAAATATCCCTTGTTAATTATCCTCTTGAAAAACAACGATGAAATATAATGCGACACGTTCATTACCACGTGTCTTAACCATTTTACCGCATAAAGAACGTTTTTCACCACAAGAAGCAGGTGCTATTTCGCTTTTAGTGCAACGTATGGCACTTCCCGGGGAATATGTTGTCGGACATGAACCCTCTCATAACATTTTTCCGGATATACCCTTTATCCCAACACCAAAAACATTTTCATTATTGGGAGAACGTTCTCGTTATAGTCGTGCTATACGCCGTGTTATCCACCAAACACGCCCACAACTCGTAGAAATACACAATGCCCCCTTTATCGCTTTTGATCTTTGTCGCACGTATCCTAACCTGCCTATTATTCTCGTCTTCCATAATGACCCTTGCGCAATGCGCTCTCTTCGCACGCCCTCTCAACGAGAGACATTAGCCCGTAGAGTGACTATTGTTACTGTTTCAGAATGGCTCCGTGAACGTTTTCTCAGCCAAAATGTCCAAGCTCATGTCACCGTAATCCCTAATAGCCTCGATTTCTCAGAAATACCCTCACCCGCCAAAACACGAGACCCTATTCTCCTCTATGTCGGACGTATTGTCGCTGATAAAGGCGTTGATACTTTTGTTGCCGCTTGTAACAGGCTCCTCCCCCATTATCCCCAATGGCAAGGCATCATGATTGGAACCAATGGATTTGGTGTTCATCTCCAAACATCAACACCTTTCTTACAAAACTTACTCCCAAAAGCACAAGCCGCAGGGATCCAAATACGCGGTTTTCAACCTCACGCCAGTGTTCTTCAAAGCATGAGTAAAGCGGCTATTGTCGTTGTGCCAAGCCGTTGGGAAGAACCTTTTGGTATGGTCGCCCTTGAAGCTATGGCCTGTGGCGCAGCCTTAATCACAACACGCTGTGGGAATTTACCCTCTGTCGCTGGTGAGGCTGCTCTTTATGTCGATAACCCTGATGACCCTACAGAACTCGCTACACACATTGAACACCTCATAAACGACCACACTCTCTTAAAACACTACGCGCAAGCCGGTCTTAAACGTGCTCGTTTGTTCGATAGCCACACTATGCGCCTCCAACGCCAACACTTACACAAAGAAATTATTCAAAACACCGCCACAACACTCTGATCTCTAAAAATAGGATAGTTTTTACCGACTCACCACTCAGAGAGTCTTCATCAAAAATCGCTCGTAATTATTTATAACTTCAATGATATACAACTCAAAAATAAAAGGCTCTGTTCAAATGAAAGTATTGTTTTTTTAAGCTTCAATTTGTTATAATTTGTAAATCAAAAATACCAAATAAGGAATAAAAATGGTAACAAATAAAACAAATGGTTCTTTGTTTATTTATTGCGCTAATTGCTTTAGCCGATTAAAGGCTTTTGCTCATGTATATAATAGAGTTTTAATGAATCCTCCTTTTAGTCAAAAAGATATAGAACTAAAATTTGTATATGAAACTCTAACTTTCTTTAAAATTTACAAACAAAATTAATAGGGAGTTTGATGTGGCTGAGATAGAAACAAGCTGGAGTAAGGAAAATGACGTTGATGATTACGTCAAAGATAAGTTAAAAAATTTAGGCTTAATAAAAGGCAAAGATTTTTTTGAAAAAGATGGCTCAGATTATCTAAAAGACGCACTCAAGGGTTATAGCAAGACAGATAAAAAAAGCGGCGTGGGCGTTCCTGATTTTGTCCTTGAAAAATATACTTATACAGATCATCACGAATCTTATCCCTGCCCTGTTTTTATAGAAAGTAAGTTTAGCCTAACAAAGCTTGAGGCTTTAAATGGTGATGTTTTAAAGACAGATGAAAAAAGCATAAAAAATTATGCCATTAATGGTGCCCTGCACTATGCAAGAGGAGCCATTGCTAGTGGTAAATATAGACAAGCCTTTGCTATCGGTATTGCAGGGGATAATAAAGAAAATGTTAAAATCAAGGTTGTTTTAGTGCAAGGAAGTGCCAATGAGGCTTATTTATTTGCACCTTTACACTCTTTGGATTTCTTAAAAAATCAAGAAACTTTTGAAAAGTTTTATCATACTTGCACTCTAACAGAAGAGAGAAAACATCAAATCCTTATTAGGACTTCGCTTGATTTACAAGAACATGCCAAAAAACTAAATAAACTCATGCAGAATCATAACATTCTCGCACCGGAAAGAGTCATTTATGTATCAGGTATGTTACTTGGTATGCAGAATATAGATACAGAAAGAGGACTTATTCCTTCTGATCTTAAAGGCTCTTCCTTAAATAACCAACGAGATGGTATTTTAATCTATAATCGCATTGAGGAATTTTTAAAAACAAAAATTACTGATTTAGACAAATTGAACTTAGTCCGCCATACCTTTCAAGAAATCTGCAAAGATCCAGACAGGGATAAGTCTAAATCTCTTGATCCTTTAGTATCAAAGGCTATAGAAAAAGACGCAAGTCTTAACAAACAGATTTTTACTTATATCTATAATAATATCTATAGCAAAATGGAGGGCTTTAATTTCAGTAGCTATGTAGATATTATGGGTGAATGCTATTCTGAATTTCTAAAATATGCCCTAGGAGATGGCAAGGAGCTTGGGATCGTTCTCACACCTCCTTATATTACAAAAATGATGGCAGAAATTTTAGAAATAAATCACGAGAGCAAAGTCATGGATTTGGCCATGGGTTCTGCAGGATTTTTAATTGCTTCCATGCAATTAATGAGTGATCAAGTCAAAAAAACTTTTATAGAGGACAGCAAAGATTATCAAGAAAAAATCAATCATATCAAGCAACATCAGCTCTTAGGCGTAGAGTTAAATGCTTCAATGTTTGCTTTGGCGACGACAAATATGATTTTGCGAGGCGATGGGAGCTGTAAGATCCACAAGGGTGATAGTTTAGATGGCACACTAAATACTATCATTAAAGACTTTCAAGCAGATAGATTATTGCTTAATCCTCCCTTTAGCCACTCTGAAAATGGTATGCCTTTTATCAAATTAGGGCTTGATAATATGCCAAAACATTCATTAGGAGCTATTATCATTCAAGATTCCGCAGGAAGTGGCAAGGCAATAAGAACTAATAAAGAAATCTTATCAAGACACACGCTTAAAGCAAGTATCAAAATGCCCATTGATCTATTTGAACCAATGGCAGGCGTGCAAACAAGTATCTATGTCTTTGAAAGTGGTGTGCCACATGATTATGACAAAATAGTAAAATTTATTGATTTTCGCAATGATGGGTACAAGAGAACAGACAGAGGCTTAAAAGAAATAGACTCGCCAACTGAGAGATATAGCGATGTCGTGCAAATTTATAAAAATGGTTTCTCAGCCAAACTCAAAGCCTCTTGGGATTTAAAATCTGTTTATATTGAAGATTTTATCAATGACAGCGGATCTGATTGGAACTTTGATACTCATCAAAAGATAGATACCAAACCTAACTTATGTGATTTCAAAAAAACAATTGCTGATTATTTATCATGGGAAGTCTCTAATATTTTAAAAGATAGAGGAAAAATATTGGGAAAGCCTCAAGCCCTCGTTTGCCTTGAAGAAACTTTCAAGGCAAACGGGGGAGATTGGAGAGAATATAGAATTGGGGAGTTGTTTGATATACACCCCACAAAAGCGTATAAACTAACTAATTCTGGTCTTTTTACGGAAAATGGAAAAAATAGCGTTGTTACAAATTCGAGTTGCAATAATGGTATTACAGGATATACAAATTTAGATAATACAGAAGATGGAAATATAATAACCTTTAGCGA
This sequence comes from Acetobacter sp., assembly GCA_017474285.1. GTDB lineage: Bacteria > Pseudomonadota > Alphaproteobacteria > Acetobacterales > Acetobacteraceae > Acetobacter. The sequence continues at coordinate 7,933 of JAFVHT010000001.1, read as the reverse complement.
TACAGCTTCCCATGATGCAATATTCTATCAAGACAAACCATTTGTTGGTTATTCTCATGTTCAAGGAATGTATCCTAAAGGCGAGTATAAAGATTCATGGGGAAAACATTCATATTTATTTTTTCTAAGCTTATTTAAAAAAACAGCTTATTATATGAATTTTAATTATGGGAACAAATTTAATAGAAATATTGCGAAAGAAATATCTATTAAGTTACCTACCATAAACGATCAAATTGCTTTTGATTACATGGAGGCATATATTCAAGAGTTAGAGCAAGAAAGGATTCAAGAGTTAGAGCAAGAAAGGATTCAAGAGTTAGAGGCATACTTACAAGCTAGTGGTTTAAAAGATACGACATTAACTCAAAACGAACAAATAGCCCTTAATACATTTTTAGATACAGACTATAATAGCGGGGGGGGGGGGGCTAATAGTCGCTTAACTGTTTGTTGGAAAGAATATAAGATTGGGGAGTTGTTTGAGGTAAGTGGCACAAAGTCATTAGACGAAGGTAAATTGTCTTTTAAAGATACAGGAATTAATTTTGTTGGTAGAGTAAATGATAACAACGGAGTAAAAGGAAAAATTGATTTGCAAAATTTTCCTCCAAATGAAAAAGACACTATTACTGCTACGGTAATAGGGCAATATAAATATGTAAAATTTCAAAGTGAACCTTATTACACTTCACAAAATATCAATAAACTAAAACCTCTTTTCAAATGGAATAAACATGTAATTTATTACATAATAACACATATTCAAAAATTTGTTTCACAATACAATGGGCAGCAAGGCGGTTATAAATTAGATGCTCTGATTAATTGTAAAATAACCCTTCCTACAATCAATAACCAAATCGCCTTTGATTTTATGCAAGATCTGATGACTGCCTTATCAAAACAAGTTGTTCATGCACTCAATGCTTATACTTCGCTAAAAATACAAACAGCCAAAGAAGTTATAAACAAATAACCAAAAAAAACCATGTTTATCTAAAGGCAATACGTCATCTTTGATTGTATTGCTTTCAAATAAACAGCAAACAGCGAAAGAGATAGCAAGACAAAAAAAAGAAGATTAAAGCTAAAGCAAGGCTTTTATTAAGTATCATTTGGTTTTCTCTGCCTCCACACAATCATGTTAAGAGATCAATAGAACTTCAAATAATTATTACTCCCTATTCGTGCCTAACAAAACCTTACGCCGCCCTACATGATCAGCTGGGCTAATAACGCCCTCTTTTTCCATTTGTTCAATAATCTTTGCTGCCCGATTATACCCAATAGAAAGATGACGTTGAATAAACGACGTCGACGCTTTACCTTCTTGTACAACAATAGCTACCGCTTCACGATAGAGGTCATTTTCTCCTCCCTCTACCTTATTATTACCACGACTTCCGCCAGAAGATCCTCCACTTCCTTCTGAAAAATCAGCAAGAACTTCATCATCATAAACGGGTTCACCCTGTTCTTTCAAAAAATTAACAACCTGTTCCACTTCGCTATCGGCAACAAAGGGTCCATGAACGCGCATAATACGCCCCCCCCCTTGCATAAAGAGCATATCTCCCTGCCCCAAAAGCTGTTCTGCTCCCTGTTCGCCTAAAATCGTACGACTATCAAATTTACTAATGACCTGAAAAGAAATACGTGTTGGGAAATTCGCTTTAATTGTACCCGTAATCACATCTACAGATGGGCGTTGTGTTGCCATAATCACATGAATCCCCGCCGCACGTGCTTTTTGTGCTAAGCGTTGTACACAAGCATCAATTTCCTTACCAGCTGTCATCATTAAATCAGCCATTTCATCAATAACAACGACAATATAAGGCATCGGCTCAACAGAAATAGATTGTTCCTCAAAAATAGGATGCCCCGTTTCGGGATCGAATCCTGTTTGCACACGACGCACAACCATTTCTTGCGTGGTAAGAATCTCAGCGGCCCGCGCATTATAGCCTGTAATATTACGCACCTGCATATGAGCCATCGTGCGATAACGACGATCCATTTCTCGAACAACCCATTTTAACGCGTTCACAGCTTTTGAAGGTTCTGTTACAACAGGCGTTAATAAATGCGGAATACCATCATAAATAGAAAGCTCTAACACTTTAGGGTCAATCATGATAAGGCGACACTCATCAGGAGATAATCGGTACAACAATGAAAGAATCATGGCATTAACGCCTACTGATTTACCAGATCCTGTTGTTCCTGCCACTAAAAGATGTGGCATTCGCGCCAAATCACTAAAAACAGGATTGCCAGCGATATCCTTCCCTAAAGCCAAAAGCAACTGACTTGGATCTTCCTGCCAACTTGGCTGGCTTAATAATTCGGATAAATAAACCGTTTCACGTATATGATTAGGCACTTCAATACCCATAACATTCCGCCCGGGCACCGTAGCAATTCGTACACTCAGTACAGAAAGAGAGCGTGCAACATCATCAGCCAACCCAATAATGCGAGCGGCTCGTATACCTGCTGCTGGCTCAAGCTCGTATAGTGTGACAACTGGTCCTGCACTATAACCAACAATTTTTCCATGCACACCATAATCAGCAAAAACCTGTTCTAATAACCGTGCTGTTGCCTGAATCAACTCTAGTGACGGACCAGACTGTCTGTGAGATGGCATAGGATGCAATAAAGAAAGAGAAGGCAATTGCCACCCTGTTTGATGCTCTACTTGCGAGTGAACCACTTTTTCTTGACGTGAACGCGGAACAGAAAAAAACTGCTTTAACGAACCTTTACGGACAGGTTTTTCTTGCCTAGATAGTACCGAAGGTAAAGATGTTGTCGTGGTTGTCACAGATGTGCCACGAGCAGGCAGCAAAACCTCTTGATACACGACAGGTTTTTTATCCGGATCATAAACAACAATACTACGATGTGTCTCCTCATTTGGAACACTCTTCATCACAACAGACATTCCATGATCAGGAGAAGATATAATTTTTTTATCTTGATTACGGTTAGAAACAGTACTAGAAACGACTAATGGTACACGCTCATAAGGTACACTCTCGTCAACATATTGGTCAGCTTGATGGATATATGTTTTTTTCTTTGTTGAAGAGGAGGGTATATCCTTTTTATAAAAACATTTCACAACACCCCATATTATTCTAAATGGCAGCTTTAAAAGCCAGAACCACACAGAACCAACGAAAAACCATTCACGCCGACTTAACCCCGTCGCCAACACAAACAACAAAACAAATAATACAACCCCTATAATCCATACAACCATCCCTCCTATAGAACCGAATACAGACACCCCAGCTGCTATCGTAATCTGTGCAATAGAATACCCTATACCTCCACCAATCCCTGCAGTCGATGGCCAATTTATTGGAGGAAAAATTGGGAATAATAATGAAATAGCTGCAAGCAACCCACCTGAAAGAGGCAAAAGACACAAAGCTGCAAAAACGCGCATCATCAAAATAAATTTTATCTCACGCCCTATTAAGCGATGACCGAGTAAAAGCCACCCCCATGCACTCAAAATAAACACGGGAACTAATGCACCACCGCCTACACCTTGAAAAAGACTATCTGCTAAAATAGCCCCAATTCTCCCTAATAAATTCGTAGGCGGATGAGACGTGGCGACATCTAATGAAGGATCCGCAGGGTTATAAGTAACTAAGGCGAGAAAAAACGCAAGAGCTAATCCAAAAAAGGCAAGTCCACCCCCCCTTTCCAACCAAAGACGTATCTTCCCTTTTTCATGGAAAGTTATCTCATCATTGTGATCTGAAGACTGTGTACGCACCAATGAAACGGGTTCCTCATTTCCTAATAGGTAATGACCTAGCACTTACTTTAAACAGGTTTTCTCAATATATGTGACGCTTTCTACACGCTAATGAGTCACTTTTTATGCCTTATCACAGGCTTAATGCCTACTTTTCAAAATCAACACACTAAAATCTTAATGACACGAAAAGTCATTCAAACTCGAAATTCTCTAAACCTCTCATGAAAAATAAATCTCTACCACATCTCTTTATAAATAGCTTTTATAGATGAGCTCTTATACTTCCAAAAACAGAAAATACCACAAGCGTAACTGTGGTATTTTCCAAAATACAATCTTTAAAAAATTCTTTAAGCGCTTTTTACTTCTTTCTAAAAAAGGGTATCCTCTCCACTCTTATTATCATAGGCCCCCAACGTTTCTGCTGTATTCGTAAGACCTGCATAAACATTTTCTGCAACTTCAATCAGCGGTGCTAAAGATAATTTTGAGTCAAGAATAGCACGAATTCCATAACGTTGCACTTGATCTGCTAAACGAACAAAAAGTTGGCGATCTTCTTCTGGCGTAACACCAACATCAAGTATATTGACCTGCATAATCACTGACCACAAATTCTGATGACGTCCTAACACCTCTTGACGGATAGCAAAATCGTCAGTAGTTTCTGCCTTTTTCAAATCGTCAATAAGCAACTTAAAACATTGTGCATCAGCCTCTCTCCCCGATAAGGCAGTATTCATTACATTACTATACGCTTTCACCATCGAATTAATCATAAGCACATTTCCTCTCAACACTATAATGAACGTCTACGGCACTTTAATAACTACAAAACATACGCCTTCCAACTATTGTGATGATGACAAAAGAGGTTGTGTCTGCTGAGCGCCATATTGTTGTTGAATCACTTGTGGCTTCAACCACCACGAAACATTACTATTGCCCGTCGTCGCCTGATCTGTATGTCCAATCCCGTCAAAACCATGAGGTGAATGAAATGTACGAATACCTGCAAGATATTGAGAAATAAGATTGACACGTTCGGGCAACATAACACCAAGAATAGCCGAAACTTTACGAGGTATCATCTTACTTACGACAGGCACAAGTACGTGAATATCCATAATATTAAAAACTGCCGCCGCTTCTTTAGGAGGCATATCCTCATAAATTTTGACTAACCTATCTGTTTCAGCAGACATAGTTTCCTGATGAGCTGCCTGTTTTTCTGCCAAAAGCGTTAACATTGCATTTAAGTTACGCATCTTCTCATCAAGAGCCACTTTAGCCGCGTCCAAAACGCGTTTTTGCTCTTTTAGTTCTTTTTCTTGGGTCGATAACGAAACCTGCCGTGCCAAAATATCTTTAACTAATGATGTTTCTGCCTTTTGCGTTTCTAAATCCATTGTCCCCACAGCCGCAGTGCCAGATTGTACTCCAACACAAGAAATCCCATTTTCACAATCATTCTTTTTCTCTTTACCCGCTGCCTTTGGCTGCGCGTTATTCTGAGTATCGTCCTCAGCACCTTCCGTTTCATGTTTCGAAGAAAGAGGAAGCCACCCTTCTAACACATCTATTTCTTTTTCTTTAGGCGTCGGACCACTCTTTGCAAGAGTGCTAGCTTCAGATCCAGAAGCACCCTCAGTCACAGAAGCCATACCATATAGGCTATTACCATGAAAATGCTCCGCAAGCGCATGCACATTCATAGCCAAAAGAAGCGTCATCAAACTTGACGAAATGTGTACAAGTTTCCCGAATGATAAACGGGGTATTAACATGATAACCTAATCCATAAAGTCCTTATTAAACCAATAATCATAAACACGCCTAGTAAATACTACTATAGAAATTATATAATATTAAAGTCAACTTTCAAACATCGCTACGAACTGCAAGTGCCCCCTGAATAGCAGAGTGTTCTACATACTGACCAGAAGCGACATAACAAGAATGTGTTTGTTGCGGAAGTTCAGTAACAATCAGACGAATAATAGCGTTTTGAACTTCAATCGCTCCTTCTAACAATTTATGATTTGTCTGCACTAATGAAGCAAAACGCTTTGCTTCAGCTTCAACTTCAGAAGAGAATCCCTCATCAGAAGAGAATACGTCTTTACCATCCGTCAAAGCCTCTTCCAAACAAGCTATTTCTTTTTGTTTCGCAGATAGTAAATTACTCGACTCCTGCAATTGTCCCGCAATTAAAAAAGCATTTTCTTTTTCCAAAATAGCACAAACAGAGCGAAATCCTCGCAAAATCCGTGCGTTTATTCTATTCCGGACTTTCTGTATATTTTTATTTTTCACGAGACTGATCCTTATTATCAGCCTGTTCCTGCATAGAAAGCATTTGTTGATAGACACTATCAAACAAACCTATGCCCCCATGACGAGCAATTTGTTTTCCCAGCTCCAATACGTAAAGAGAACGAAATTGCTTCTCTGCTGAGCTGTTACAAAAAACATTTTCCGTCGAGTTTAATGTCTCAAACATAGGCTGAAACATTTCACCTATAACCATTCCTTCAAAATCAATGGCAGCTTGTCGAATTTTCTCTCGCTGTTTTGCTGTAACCGTATCTTGCGTTTCTGTGTTATGCGCATTAAGAGTAGCCACCTGAGAAACAATGCTATTCACACTCATATTCTTTACCTCACTACCAGAGAAGCCTGTAAAGCCCCATCAGCTCTAATGGCTTGCAGAATACTAATCATATCACGGGGTCCCATCCCTAAAGCATTCATACCAGCTACCAAACTCGCTAATGTCGGTCCTTCACGCAAAATACCAAGCCTACGATTTGAATCAACACTCGCATTGATACGCGTTTGAGGAACGACAGCTGTAACACCATTACTAAAAGGCGCCGGTTGAACGACTTGTGGCATATTCGTAATTTGGATAGTCAGATTTCCTTCCGCAACAGCCACAGTTGTAATGCGAACATTACCCCCCATCACAATGGTTCCTGTCGCTCCATCAATAACAACTTTAGCCATTGTATCAGGTTCAATCGTCAAGTCTCCAATGCGAGAAAGCGTTTTAATAGGATCAAGTCCAATAAGGTTAATAGAAACTGTTCGTGGATCATCAACATGAGCGATCCCCCGTTTAATATTCCGATTGATCGCTTCAGCGATTCGTGAGGCTGTCGTAAAATTCTCATTGATCAGCGACAAACGCTCAACGCCATTTGCTCCTAATGTAACAGGTACCTCACGTTCTACAATACCACCATTAGGGACATGCCCACTAGTAGGAATGTTTTTCGTTATACTCGAAGATGTCCCGACAGCTGAAAACGCGTCTGTAACCACGGATCCTTGCGCGACAGCGTAAACAGCACCATCAGCCGCTTGGAGCGGCGTTACAAGCAATGTTCCCCCTGTTAAAGAAAGAGCATTACCAACAGCCGAAACAGTTACATCAATACGATCTCCCCCGTGCGAGAATGGTGGTAAATCCGCTGTTACAAATACAGACGCCACATCCATTGTCTGAAGTATGGTCATTTTATCACGAACGTTTACACCCAAACGGTTTAACATACCAACCAACACTTCACGTGTAAAAATAACGTTCGTTAGACGGTCACCCGTACCATGCAACCCCACAACTAAACCAAATCCAACAAGATGGTTGCTTCGTATACCCTCATAAGAAACAATATCTTTAATACGCACTTGATTAGCTGCTTGTGCAGAAGATACAAAAGAAAGACTATTTAGAAAAACGAACACTACTAAAACAGCACGTCCTATCATTTGTCTCATTTGTCGCGCAATGCGCATCATAATCTTTATTTACTCCCGGACATGCCTCATTAACACATCTCTAAAGAATAGAATTGAGTAATAGCAAAATAAAATATCTACACCCATAAATACTGTTTTACATATAGCCTTAAATACGTAATTTTTCAACCCTATGCAAAATACGATTCTGTAAAGCAATACAACTTAAGTATCATTCATTTACGCCACATAAGTATATATTTTATCATCGTATCGTGAGTCACCTGTAGCGTTAGCGGTAGTATCTCCGCCGTTGCCGTGAGTTGTGTGTGTGGGGGTGTAGGTTTAATAGCGGAGTAGTTTTATTGGTGATTGAGTTTTATTTTTTGATTTTTATGTTTT
>JAFVHT010000009.1 GCA_017474285.1 Acetobacter sp. | reverse complement strand
TGCCTCACTCTATAATATTAAAGAGTTCTTTAAGGGCAGAAACGAAAAAGGAAAAATGAACAACAAAAGTAAAGACAAACACTTTAACGCCCTTGAAAAAACCTTAAGCGATAAAATGAAAACCCTCGCCAAAGCCATAGAACCTAAAGTCTACGAACACGGATTCCTCCTTAAGTAAGTGGTAGAAATTCTATGGAACAAAAAAAAACAGATTATTCTCTTGACTACATTTTCTAACTTTAAAAAAGTGTTAAACACTTATGCCATAAAATAAAAGACGACTCATTTTCTTAAACGATTTCAAAAACCTCAAAAAGGTTTAAAAAGGTTTTAACAGGCGATCAAGATAATCTAATTCTTGTTTGGGGCGGGTTCTATCTGAATCGCGCCGGCGGAGTTCTTGTTCAATGTCACGAGCTTTTTGCTGGGCAGTGGTATCTGGGATAAGCGTGCTATCATCGTCTGCTCGTCCGTGTCCTTCATTGAGTGAACGCCCTAATGGGTCACGTTGGGTTGTGTTATCGTTCTTATCTTGCGCACCGTTATCATGAGGGCTAATTTGTGAGGGATTTTTAGAACCGCTTTCAAAAGCAAAAATAAGAGGATTTTGTCGTCCTGTTGCGCCTTGGCGTAAAATGTGGCGCATTTCTTGTTGGGTTTTGTTAAGTGCTTCTAACGCATTTGTTTCTGCTTGGAGCGCAAGAGTGTCATTATTAGTGGCGAGAGCATGGCTCGCGTTCTGCATATGATCACGTGCTGAAGCAAGGGAGTCAGGCGTTTTTCCTGTAAGGGTATGGAACTCTGTTTCAAGCTTCTCAACATTTTGTTCTAAATCCTGCTGTGTTATTTGTTCTGAGTGTCTGTCATGGGCTTGTTGTTCTGCTTTTACAGGGTCTTCTGGAGGCGAAGGCGGTTGTGCGGCAAAGTCATCGTCAGAACCATCAGAGTCAGAACTATCTGGGGTAAAAATATTAGGCGGATTCCCTATATCTTCTTGTCTGAGTAATTTTTGAATAAGAGCGCGTGCACGATTATAGGCTTGGATGGCGTTTTCTTGTGCAATGCGTTCCTCTGTTGTCAGATCTTCTTGAGGAGGTATATTAGCAAAAGTTTTATTTTGGAGACGTTGGTTTTCACTTTGTCGGGCTTGCACACGGTCAAGTAAAGACATTTGTTGAGCAATGAGTTTTTTAAGCGTATTCATTTGCTCTTGCGCTTGTTGGCGCGCCATGATTTGGCGAGAGAGATTAGCCAAATCTTGGGGCGTTGCACGGCGCATTTGTTCAGTAACATTTTCTATGTCTTGTAAACGTTTAAGGGCTTCTTCTGGGTGTCCATTGGCAGCGGCTGCGTGAACTTGGTCTAAAAGGTGGGAAAAAGTTTTATTTCCAGCCGTAAACAGGGAGGATATATCAGTATGAGCAAGAGGCGTATCGTTAGGTAAAGTGGCTTGAGCTGCCATGATTTGCATTTTGCGACGGATAGCCTCGTGTAACGTTTGTAAACGTGTTTCGAGTTCAGTTTGCAGTGCCGCTTGCATAGCGGGATCATGTTTTCCAGCTGCGATTTTGGCAAGTTGTTGTGCAACACTGGCTTGGGCTGCACGAACATCGAGAGAGGCTTGAGCATCTGCTTCTGTATGCGTAGCATGTTCCTCAATATCTTGCGCGAGATCCCATAAGAGATTAGTCGCATTGAGGCGGGCAGTTTGGAGGTCATTCGTCTTGTTATGGAGTGTTGCAATAACAGTGACGAGATTAAGCAACATGCCCGTATGGTCATGGAGTAAGCCTGTTGGTTGCTGTGCAAGGGTTTCTAAATCAGTAATGGTATCGGTGCGGCTTTCTTGTCCTAAAGCAAAACGATTGCGTATGCCTAAAATAGTACGTGCAAGGGGAGAGTGAAAAACCCGAGCCCCTAATCGGAACGTTGCCGTGTTGCTTTTTCCTTCTTTTCCACTCACAGAACGGGCAATAATAATGCCAGTGACTTCTTGTCCTGCCCATGGATCTGTTGATAAATCAGGCATAAATACGCCTTGAAGAGTATTAGGGTGCCCGACGAATGGAAGAGGAATAGTGAGCGTGCGTGGCGCTTCTGTGCTTGGGAGATGTTGCGTGGCGTGGAGTACAAACGCAACCGAAGATAACCCATAGGCATGGCTTACGTGATAGGGAAGAGCAGTACGCCATTCTCCTTTGCGTGCTCCCGGATTTTTTCCCCATTGAACAAGGGGGGCAGCGTCAGGGCGTATAACAATATGCCACGTGCTCAGAGTTCGCCCGCGTGCAGTAAGGCGTAGTGTACCGCTTTGGATAAGGGTGGCTGTGAGTTTCCAACTCTGCGCGTCAAGGTGTTGAAGTGTATTGGTATGAAAAAGAGCCCCTAAATGTGCATTTTGTGAGGCACGGAGATAAGGGGCTGAGCGAAGACCAGAAACAACAACGTTTAATTGGGCATTTTCGGGAACATGTAAGGGAGTATTTGCTCTTTCAGTAAGAAACAAAGGGGCAGAGGATGTGTAACGCGGGGGCGTAATCCACGCCTCTAAATGAGGGAAGGGAACACCGGGGTCATCGCGACCGGGAATAAAAGCGGCAAGAATACGCCCAGAAGCTGTGGGACCAACAGCAACCATCGTTAAAACAAGCAAGGTCGGGATAGTAATAAAACAGAGTTTACCTGTTCTTGTGCAAGGGAGAAGAGACGGATAGCCAGAGCGTAATGGACCGAGAGACGCTAAAATACGCTGTTGATGTAAAGCCCAAAAAACACGTGTAGAGGGTGTAGCACTTTGTACAGGAGTGTCTTCTAGCGTCGCTAACGGAGTGTTGGAGAGGTGAGAAGCCTGTTCAATTCGGCGGTCAATATCAGCGCACGTTGGAGGTGTAACATTCTGTATTCTACGCCATGTCCAATAAGCACATACGCCTATAACGATAAGCAAAAGCACAAGGCGGAGAGAGTCGGGTAGGCTTTGTGGAAACCGTAATAATCCCGCGAAAATATAAAAACTGAGAATAACAACAGCAGGTAAGAAACTTGGTGCGAGGCGTTCTATCCAAAGGATAGAAGCTGTACGGCGGCGTATTTTTGCGAGGTGTTCAGCAAAAACGCGATGGCTGTGCGTTGGCGGTGTCACAATATTGGGTGAGTTATAAATAGGCATGTTACGTCATGCTAAAGGCGTGGAAGGGGCGCATGAGGTAGGGATAATTTCATCGTGCCAAAGTTCTTCTATACTTTGCCTTGGACGAATGATTTCCCATGTGTTGTTTTCAATAACAACGCACGCTGCTAAAGGGCGGCTGTTATAGGTTGAACTCATCACAGAACCATAAGCACCTGTATCTAAAAGAGCGAGAGTGTCTTGATGTTGAAGTTTTGGTAGTAAACGGTTTTGGGCAAAACAATCACTACTTTCACAGACAGGACCAACAACATGTACTCTTTCCAAAGGGCGTTGCATGGTTTCTGCGGTCAAAGGGAGGATACCATGCCAAGCCTCGTAGAGGCTCGGGCGTAAAAGGTCGTTCATGGCCGCATCAATTATCAGGAACGGCACAGCCATGCCTTGCTCTTTCCGCAAAATAACTCGGCTTAATAAAACGCCCGCAGGTCCTACCACCCAACGCCCCGGTTCAAGAGCAAGTTGTACATCAAGTCCGCCTAATTCTGTACGAATGACATGAGCAAGGGCTTCGGGTTGCGCTTCTGGATCGGTGCCATAAGCAATGCCAAGCCCTCCACCGCAATCAACAACGTAAACAGGGAGCCCTTGGCTACGTACATCGCGAACCAAAGACGCGATGCGGGCATAAGCGGCACGATAAGGGTCTATCTCTAAAATTTGGCTGCCAATATGGGTAGCAAATCCTAAAATGTCTATTCCGGGCAAACGGGCAGCATGGGCATAGAGGGCAGCGGCATCATTAAAAGGGATACCAAATTTATTATGGGCAAGCCCTGTGGTAATTTTACTATGAGTGTGGGCGTCGACATCGGGATTGACGCGGAGGGCAACAGGAGCTTTTTTCCCCAGACGAACAGCTATCGTTGAAATAAGAGCAAGCTCTTCAGCACTTTCAACATTGATTTGACCAACGCCTAACCCAATCGCTTGTTCGATTTCGGTTTCAGTTTTGCCAACGCCTGAAAAAAGGATTCGTTGAGCAGGGATTCCTGCTTTTTGTGTGCGTGCCAATTCACCGAAACTCACAATATCAGCACCATAGCCCTCTTTTCCAAGGCGCGAAAGAAGCGCGCAGTGATCATTGGCTTTCACAGCGTAGTGGATACGAATGTTTAACTCCGCTGCTTGCATAGCGGTTTTAATACGCTGTAACCGTTGTAAAACAATACCGATTCCTAAAACCCAACAAGGTGTTCCGACCTTGTCAGCAATTGTCGTGAGCAAAACATTATCAAGCATTAACCCGGCAGAGGTTAAGGTGAGATGGGAATGCGTTGTAAGAAGATCCGCCAAATTGGGGGCGATTATTGGGTGAGTGGACATGGGGACGGAGGTCGTTTTAGCCATGAAAGCCGTAAAAAAGAGAGTTCTTTAAGGGTAAAGTAAAAAAAGGTAAGACGCTTAAAACGGACTATTTTTGATATAAACTAGGGTTATCGTGTCATCATAGCGAAAAAACCATAATAAAAGACAAACCATCAATCATCAGGCGGATATATTCGTGGATAAGTTATTTTATCAGGCGGACCCGGTGGGTGAGGCGGTCCTTTTTTGCCACATGCGGATAAAGGCAGTAAAAGCAAACTCGCAAAAACAAGTCTATAAAAAAGCTTTACAAAGTGCGAACTCATGCGTGCGTTCCTGTGGTTTCTGTTGACGTATCATCAAGCAAAGTCAGCCACTTTTGAGCTTGAATGCGGACATTATGGGGAGCAGTTCCCCCCATACTTGTACGAGAGGCAAGAGAAGCATCAACGGTTAAAACGGAATAAATATCCTCTGTAATGCCGGGCTCTTCTTCTTGCATTTCTGCAAGGCTGAGTTCAGCAAGGGTTATGTTTTTTTCTTCTGCTTTGGCAACGAGTTTGCCCGTAATATGGTGTGCTGTTCTAAACGGCAATTTGAGCACGCGAACGAGCCAATCGGCAAGATCCGTTGCGGTTGAATAGCCCGCATTAGCAAAGACGCGCATATTTTGTGTGTGAACGTGCATATCGCGAACCATACCCTCCATAGCGGCAAGGCATAGGGTTGCGGCTTCTGTGGCTGTAAAAACGGGTTGTTTATCCTCTTGCATATCTTTCGCATAAGCAAGGGGAAGTCCCTTCATAACTGTGAGTAACCCCACGAGGCTTCCTATGATACAGCCTGTTTTTGCACGTACAAGTTCTGCAGCATCAGGATTGCGCTTTTGCGGCATAATAGAAGAACCCGTTGTAAAGGCATCAGATAAACGAATAAAAGAAAAAGGCGCAGAACACCAAAGGATAATTTCTTCCGCAAAACGTGATAAATGCATCGCTAAAATAGACAAAGCCGAAAGATATTCAAGTGCAAAATCACGATCAGAAACAGCATCAAGGGAGTTTGCCGTAGGTCTATCAAAATCAAGGGCAGCCGATGTCATTTGTCGATCAATTGGGAAAGAGGTTCCGGCTAACGCAGCAGAACCGAGCGGGCACTCATTCAAACGGCGGCGTGTATCGGCAAGTCGCCCCCGATCACGCGAAAGCATTTCCACATAGGCGAGAAGGTGATGACCGAACGTAACGGGTTGCGCTGTTTGGAGGTGCGTAAACCCGGGCATAGGGTCTGCCGCGTGGTGTTTGGCTTTAGAGGCTAAAGCCTGCATGAGCGAGGCAATGTGCCTATTGAGGGAATCAATAGCATCGCGCACCCATAGACGAAAATCCGTTGCGACCTGATCATTACGAGAGCGTGCGGTATGTAAACGTTTTCCTGCCTCGCCAATACGTTCCGACAGGCGCGCCTCAATATTCATGTGAATATCTTCTAACGCGTCAGAAAATATGAAAGAACCTGACTCAATCTCTTGATAAATGTCATCAAGCCCTTGATGAATGGCGGCAAGATCATCAGCTGAAATAAGTCCTACATGTGCTAACATTTCGGCATGGGCATGTGATCCGCGAATATCTTGCTGCCAGAGGGTTTTATCAAAGCTAATAGAGGCGTTAATGGTTTGCATAATTTCTGAAGGACCACCACAAAAACGCCCGCCCCATTGTTTGTTGGGGTTATCGGACTTGGTATTGTGAGAACTGTTTGAGAAAAGCGTATGGGGGTGCGTTTTTGTTTTCATAGAGAGTTTCGCTTTATAAGTGAGGCTTAAAGAAAAGGGTAAAAAAAAGGGGGATAAAAATAAGAACTAAAATAGCGACTTTTTACAAGTTTCGTCAACTCATGCGGGAATGTGTTATCGGGAAAGGCAAACTCTTTTTTTGGTGTAGACAGGCTTTTTAGATTTTTCCGTTTTTTTTTAATGAATCCTAGATAGAAAGCGTAAAAACTTTAGAAAATCTTCGCATGTTTTAAAAAGATATGGTATAAACTTTGTTTTAGATGAACATAATACTTAATTAACCCCCGCATTCTATAGACCGAGATAAAACCTTGACAGAGAGTGACGATCAATCCCCTACACATGATAAAACGCAGGCTTCTTCTGGTGTTCTTGTACCCGTCACTATTGAAGAGGAAATGCGCTCCTCTTATTTAGCCTATGCTATGTCGGTGATTGTAAGCCGTGCTTTACCTGATGTGCGCGATGGTCTTAAGCCTGTACACCGCCGTATTTTATACGCGATGCACGAAAGCGGTTTTACCCATGATAAACCCTATCGCAAATCGGCACGCGCGGTGGGGGAGGTTATGGGTAAATACCATCCGCATGGGGATGCCTCTATTTATGAGGCTATGGTGCGTATGGCACAATCATGGTCTATGCGCGTTAAACTCATTGACGGGCAGGGGAATTTTGGATCTGTCGACGGCGATAGTCCTGCCGCTATGCGTTATACAGAGGCACGTTTAGCAAAATCTGCTGCTTTTTTATTAGAAGATATTGATCGCGAGACCGTTGATTTTCAACCGAACTATGATGAAAGCGAAAATGAGCCGACGATTCTTCCTGCGGCGTTCCCTAATTTATTGATTAACGGGGCATCAGGGATTGCGGTCGGTATGGCAACCAATATCCCTACCCATAACCCCGCTGAAGTCATTGAGGCAACATTAGCTCTTATTCGCCAACCCGATATGACATTGGAAGAAATCATGGCCTATATTCCGGGGCCAGATTTTCCAACAGGGGGGATTATTCTTGGGCATTTTGGGATACGCAATGCGTATACAACAGGGCGTGGCTCCATCATGATTCGGGCGCGTGTCGAGATTGAAGAAATTCGTAAAGACCGCAAAGCCCTCATCGTCACAGAAATTCCCTATCAGGTAAATAAAGCCACATTACAAGAGCGTATTGCTGAACTTGTCCGTGCTAAACAAGTTGAGGGTATTGCCGATATTCGCGATGAGTCAGATCGTTCTGGCATGCGCATTGTGATTGAAATTAAGCGTGATGCAACGCCAGAAGTTGTTCTTAACCAGCTTTATCGTTTTACACAACTTCAAACCTCATTTGGGGTGAATATGCTTGCCCTTGACGGCGGGAAACCACGCCTTATGGGGCTTCGAGATGTGCTTGAGGCATTTATTACCTTTCGGGAAGAGGTGATTACACGGCGTGCCCGTTTTGATTTAGGCAAAGCACGGGAGCGAGGGCATATCCTTGTGGGGTTAGTCATTGCTGTTGCCAATATCGATAGAGTTATCGCCTTAATTCGTGGTGCACCCGATACGGCAACTGCTCGCGAATCTCTTATGAACGAACGTTGGGTAGCTGCTGAAGTGGAACCCCTTTTACACCTCATCCATGATGAGGGGAATGTAATAGTTGATGGGTATGTACGTTTAACCGAAATACAAGCGCGCGGGATATTGGATTTACGCTTACAACGTTTAACAGGGCTTGAGCGTGGCAAAATTCAACAAGATTTATCAGAAGTAGCAAAAAATATTGCCGAACTTCTTGAAATTCTTGGTAGTCATACGCGCAGAATGGAGGTTGTCACTCAAGAACTCACGCGTGCCCGTGATGAAATTGCAACTTCTCGCGTTACAGAAATTGTTGAATATCAAAGCGATCAAGACGACGAAAGTCTTATTGAACCAGGGCAAATGGTCGTAACCATTACGCGTGATGGGTTTATTAAACGTACTCCGGTTGAAGTTTTCCGTACACAAAATCGGGGCGGACGCGGACGCTCTGGCGCAAGCACACGTGGCGATGATTGTGTTATACGTTCTTTTAACGCGCATACCCATCAATGGGTCATGTTTTTTTCATCGCGTGGCAAAGTTTATCGTGAAAAAGTATGGCGTTTACCAGAAGGAGGACCGACGTCAAGAGGGCGTGCTCTGGTTAATTTCTTACCCGATTTAGGGGGGGATAGCATTACAGCGGTGTTACCTTTGCCCCAAGATGAAACATCATGGGAAGAATTGAACCTTATTTTTGCAACAGCAAGCGGCTATGTGCGCCGTAATAAATTAAGTGATTTCCGTAATATTCGTGCCTCAGGTCTCATTGCTATAAAATTAGAGGAGGGAGATCATCTTATTGATGTAGCAACGTGTCGCGAAGGGCAAGATATCTTTTTAGCAACGCGTAAGGCGCAATGTATTCGTTTTCAAATTACCCATGAAACAGTGCGCGTTTTTGCAGGACGTGCTTCTTTTGGTGTGCGGGGGATCCGTCTTGCAAAGGGAGATAAGGTCATTAGTCTTGCAGTGCTTAACCATGTTGATGCGAGTGTTGAAGAGCGTGCCGCTTATTTGCGTATGGCTAGCGCGCGCCGTGGTGTGGAAGTGGATAGTGAGGGCGTTATGGAACAGGTTGAAGCCCGCTTTGATGCACGTCGTTTTGCTGAACTTGCCGATATAGAAGAATTTCTTTTGGTCGTCAGTGAAGACGGGTTCGGGCGTCGCTCTTCTGCTTATGATTACCGTGTTAGCGGACGTGGTGGGCAAGGTATTACGAATATGGTGTTTCAAGAGGCACGCGCCCACATGGGTGTCGCGGCGGTATTGCAGGTACTAGCAGGCACCGATGTCATGCTTGTCACAGATGCCGGGCGCCTTATTCGGGTCCCTGTGGAACAGGTGCGGATTATGTCACGGCGAACAAGTGGTGTGACGATTTTACGATTAGATCAGAATGAACGTGTTACAAGTGCGTTCCTCGTTATGAAGGAAGAAGAGTGTGAAAATCTAGAAATAACAAATCAAGAGCCTTCAAATACAGATTTCTCAAACCCAAGTGATACAGAAACAAACACGGAGACGCTACATAAACCTTCCAATGATTGAAATTGTCAAGAGTCTTTCAAATCACTTTCTCAAAATGTATATCAAAACGAGACAAAATAAGAGTGAGGCGTGCCAATAATGTCAGGTATGCATAACACGCCTCTTAAATCACGCCGTGTAGGGTTTTACGCAGGTACATTTGACCCTGTTACGACGGGGCATTTAGATGTGATAGAACGTGCTTCTCGTCTCGTTGATAGGCTTGTTATAGGGGTTGCACGCAATCCAACCAAAAACCCTCTTATGCCGTTAGAAGACCGTATAGCCTGTGTGAAAGAGGTTTTACCTATAGTGCACGCGCGTACGGGAGCAGAACTTGTCGTTGTTTCTTTTGACTCTTTGCTTGTCCATGCTGTGCGGGAACATGGGGCAACATTAATTTTTCGTGGCTTGCGTGTCATGTCTGATTTTGATTATGAAATCCAAATGTCGGGTGTTAATCGGCGTCTTGATGACGAGATAGAGAGCGTTTTTTTAATGGCTTCTGAGGGAACACAATTTATTTCTTCAAGTCTTGTGCGTGAAATTGCCCGCTATGGAGGGGATATTTCTGAATTTGTCACACCAGAAACACAAGCTCGCCTTTTAGCGTGTTTGAAACAACAGAAGCATACGATAAAAACGTAAAAACTCCTTTTTACTTAAGAGATGTATCGAAAAAATCGGGATTGTGTTAAGGGGTTTTGTTTTAAGAAATGGTTCAAAAAGAGGAGAATATATATGTCTTCAAAACAAATTTCTGATTACATCGTTATGGATATTCCTGCAGGGCGAGTTATGATTCGTTTACGTCCTGATTTAGCACCTAAAGCGGTTGAAAGACTCCAAACGCTCGCTATGCAAGGGTTTTATGATAAACTTGCTTTTCATCGTGTCATTGATAAGTTTATGGCACAAGGAGGAGACCCGACGGGAACAGGTATGCACGGCTCTGATTTACCCGATCTTCCTGCAGAGTTTACGTATAAGGAACATTTTGAACGGGGTACTATTGGCATGGCACGGACATCTGACCCACACAGTGCTAATAGCCAATTTTTTATTATGTTTGAACCAGCACCACACCTTGATGGTCAATATACCATTGTCGGCAAAGTAATTGCAGGAATGGAACACGTTGATAAAATCAAACGTGGTAAAGGCAGTTCTGGTGTTGTGACAGATCCTGATCGGATTATAACAATGCGTCCTGCCACGGAAGAAGAAATTGAAGGAGTCATAGGGTAAGTATAAGAGGGAGAAAGTAAACGTACAAGCAATATGAATGTGTAGCTGGACTAGTAGTAATCTGATAATAATGTTGAGTGGTTTTTATTGAGATGTACCTATCGTTATGAGAGAAATGAGAGAATTTAGGTAACAGAAGTGAAAAAACAATGGGTTAAAGCAATAGCAGGGGGGCTCATACTTGCAGGCTGTACGGTAGGACCAGACTATCACAAGCCGAAAGAATGGACGCCCAAACAATGGCAGCCACAAAGTCAGCAAACAACCAGCAAAGTTCTAAGTGTACCCACTCAACAGGCACCTGATCCCAAATGGTGGTCTGTTTTTCATGATAAAGAACTTACTGCGTTAGAAGAACGCTTAGCCTATCAAAATCTTGATATTTTACAAGCAGCGGAACGTTTGGCGGTCAGTCGAGGACAACTCCTTTTAGCGGGGGCAGAACGTTTTCCTGATTTAGCAGCGTATGGCTCTTACAGTTATACGCAATTTAGTACAAAACAAATGCAGTATATCCTCAAGCATGTTGCGGAAAGTGCAAAGAATACCCCAATCGGGGAAATGATCAGCTCACAGGCTTCTGATGCAACGATTCCGCTCTTAAATCGTTGGCAAGATGGATTACGTGCGAGTTGGGAGGTCGATCTTTGGGGGCGTGTACGCCGCCAATATGAGGCAGCAAAAGCCTATATGCGCGCCACGCGGGAAGAACAACGCGGTGTTCTCATAGCGCGTCAGGCGGAGTTAGCATCTGATTATATCGCGTTACGCAATATGCAAGAACAATTGCGTATCATAAAAGCCAATAGAGACACGGCAGCAGAACTCCTCAAATTAAGTGAATCGCGTTATAAAACAGGTCTTGTCAGTCGTCTTGATGTGGAAAGTGCCCGTTCAGAATTAGAACGAACAGGTGCGCTTATACCACAACAAGAGCAACAAATCGCGATGCAGATGAACGCTATTGCCTTGCTTATGGGGGCACCTCCTGGTTCACTAGATGCTGAGTTACAGCGTACGTCGACGATTCCCCTTGTACCGCCAAGTCCACCGATTGGCGTACCTTCTGAATTGGCACAACGTCGCCCTGATATTCGGGAAGCCGAGGCAGAACTACACGCCGTTACGGCAGAAGTAGGGCAGGCTATGGCTGATTTTTACCCAAAAGTGGTGATTGACGCGGGTTTCGGGTTTCAATCATTTTCATTTAGAGATTTGGGTTTTTGGAACGCGCGCGCGTGGAATGTTGGTCCTTCTATTACGTTACCGATTTTTCAAGGGGGGCGTTTGGTTGGTCAATTACGAATGAAAAAAGCGGCACAAAGGGCAGCGGCATTGCATTATCGTAAAACTGTTTTAAATGCGTGGCGGGAAGTGAGTAACGCTCTTGTGGCTTATCAGGCAGAACAACGCCGTAACCAAAATCTCAAGGCACAATATGAAGCCAACACACGGGCGTTAGGTTTAGCTTGGAGTCGTTATAGGAACGGATTACAAAATTATTTGACGGTTCTTGATGCGCAGCGTCGTGTGTTGCAATCGCAAACAGAGTTAGCTGTTAGTACTGCGACGGTATCTGATGATCTTGTGAGGTTGTATAATGCGTTAGGGGGAGGTTGGCAGCGCGTTTTGCCGTAGGAGGTGAGGGGGAGGGTATTTTCTTTTTTCTTGCGTTTTTCTTATTTGATTTGTATATTATAAAAGTGATGAGGGGGTAATGATCGTAGTAAGTTACCTTTCTTTTGTTGCGTCTATTTTTGAGGTATTTCTTTTATAAGTAATCCCTATCCTCCTTCATACCCTGTAACCTTGTGTCAAGAATGAAAGAGGA